>JAVQXS010000358.1:0-2165 GCA_033578065.1 Thermoleophilia bacterium | reverse complement strand
ACCCACTGGCGCAGGACTCGGCTGCTCGAGGCGGCCGAGCGGGTCTCGACCAAGGTGGTGACCGTGGCCGAGGGGTCCTTCCCGCTCCCGTCGGCGAAGGTGCGCGCGATCGGCCATGGGATCGACCTCGGGGAGCTCCCCTGCCGTCCGCCGCGCAAGCCCGACGGAACGTTTCGCCTCCTCGCGCTCGGCCGCTACTCCGAGGCGAAGGGGCTCGACGTCGTCGTGCGGGCGCTCCACACCGTGGAGGACGCGTGCCTCGACGTCTACGGGCCGACGCTGTCCGAGGACGAGCGCCGGACGCGGCGCGAGCTCGAGGCGCTCGTCGAGCGGCTCCGTCTCGGAGCCCGCGTGCGGCTCCACGACGCGGTCCCGCGAGCGACGCTCCCGGAGCTCTTCGCCCGCTACGACGCGCTCGTGAACAACATGCGCCCAGGAGCGCCGGACAAGGTCGTGTACGAGGCGGGTGCGAGCTGCCTCCCTGTGCTCGCCTCGAACCCCGTCTTCGCCGGCTTCCTCGAGCCGGGCCAGCGGTTCTCGCGCGACGATGCCGAGGGACTTGCGGAGCGGATCCGGATGCTCGCTGCGCTCGCTCCGGACGAGCGCGCGGCGATCGGGCGAGCCCTCCGGGAGCGCGTCCGCGAAGGGCACTCGGTCGAGTCCTGGGCGCGCGGCGTCCTCGAGGCGGCTGGTGTGCCGTGAGCGTCGAGACGCGCAGCGACGGCGTCGTCCTCCACATGCAGAAGGTGGCTGGAATCTCGGGCTCGGAGGGCCACCTCCTCCAGCTCCTGCCGGACCTCCGCTCCCGCGGGTGGAGGGTCGAGTTCCTCATGCTCCACGAGGAGGAGCCGGGTGCACGGACGTTCGCGCGCGAGCTCGAGCGGCGAGGCGTGCCCGTGCACGCGATCCGCGTGCGCGCCGACGTCGATCCGCTCGCCTTCGGCGAGGTGCTGGCGGTGCTCGCGCGACGTCGGCCGCAGGTGCTCCACACGCACCTCGTGCACGCGGACGTCTACGGGCAGCTCGCGGGGAGCGCGACGCGGGTGCCGCTGCGGCTCTCGACGAAGCACGGGTTCAACTGGTTCCGGGAGAGTCGGCTCTTCGCGCTCGCCGATCGGACCGTTGCCTCGCTCGCGCACGTCCACATTGCGATCTCGCGCGGCCTCGCGCGCTACCTCGCCGAGATGGAGGGATTCGACGAGACCGCCTTCGAGATCGTCCACTACGGCCTCCGCTCGGCTGGGGAGGCCCGCTGCTACGAAGGGCGCGAGCCGCGGCTGCTCTGCGTCGGTCGGCTCATTCCCGTCAAGGGGCACCTCGTCCTCCTCCGCGCGCTCGCCCGTGCGCGGCTGCGTCTCCCCGCTCTCACCCTCGACCTCGCGGGACATGGGCCGCTCGAGCCGGCGCTCCGCGAGCTCGTGCGCGAGCTCGGGCTCGGGGGGGCGGTGCGCTTCCTCGGGTTCGTGTCGCCCGTGCAGGCGGCGATCGAGCGGGCGGCCGTCGTCGTCGTCCCCTCGCTCGGGGAGGGGTTCGGGATGGTGGCCCTCGAGGCGATGGAGCGCGCCCGGCCGGTGATCGCGAGCGCGGTCGGCGGGCTCCCCGAGATCGTCGCTCTCGGCGAGACAGGCCTCGTCGTCCCCGCGTGGGACGCGAACGCGCTCGCGGAGGCGATCGTCGCGCTCGCCGGCAACCTGGAGCGGGCCGCTGCCATGGGAAGGGCCGGCCGCGAGCGCGCGCTCGCTGCGTTCCCGCAGGAGCGCTGCACGGACCGCATCGAGGAGCTCTACCTCGCGGCGCTCTCGAGGATCTCCGCGTAGACCTCGAGCGTCCGCTCGACCATGCGCGCGACGGAGAGCTCCGCGTTCGCACGGGCCCTCCCCGCCTCGCCGAGCGCCGCAGCCCGCTCCGGGTCGTCGAGGAGCGCGACGATCGCCTCCGCGAGGGCCTCGACATCCTCGGGCGGAACGAGGAGCCCCGTCTCGCCGTCGACGACGAGCTCCGGGACGGCGCTCGCCGCGGCGGCGACGATCGGGCGCGCGCAGAGCATCGCCTCGAGGAGCGCGAGCCCGAAGCCCTCCCAGCGCGCCGGGTGCACGACGACGCTCGCGCGTCGGTACCACCAGGCGACGTCGCCGACGCGCCCGGGCAGGTGGACCGCGCCATCG
>JAVQXS010000357.1:0-2183 GCA_033578065.1 Thermoleophilia bacterium | reverse complement strand
CGGGACGCACAACATCGACAACTGCTCGCGCGTCTGCCACTCGCCGACCTCGTTCGCGCTCCGCAAGTCGCTCGGCCTCTCGGGCGCGACCGGCTCCTTCGACGACATCGAGCAGGCGGAGGTCCTCCTCATCATCGGCGCGAACCCGACGGAGGCGCACCCGGTCGTCGGGGCACGCATGAAGCAGGCGGCGCTGCGCGGGCTGAAGCTCATCACCGCCGATCCGCGACGGATCGAGCTCGCCGACTACGGAGTCCTCCATCTCCCCGTCCATCCGGGGACGAACGCCGCCTTCCTCAACGGGCTCGCGCACGTCCTCATCCGCGACGGCTTCGTCGACGAAGCCTTCGTCGCCGAGCGGACGACCGGCTTCGAGGCGGTCGCCGACCTCGTCGCCGCCTACACGCCGGAGGAGGTGGAGCGGATCACCGGCGTGCCCGCCGCCGACCTCGAGCGCGCGGCCCGTCTCTACGGCGAGGCGGAGCGCGCCTCCATCGCATGGGGGCTTGGGGTGACCGAGCAGCGCTACGGCTCGGAGTGCGTCCAGCTCATCTGCAACCTCGCGCTCATGACCGGCAAGATCGGGCGGCCCGGCTGCGCGCTCCTGCCCCTGCGCGGCCAGAACAACGTCCAGGGCTCCTCGGACGTCGGGGCGCTGCCCGACACCTTCAGCCAGTACCGGCCCGTGTCGGACGAGGAGACGGCGCGGATGTACGAGGAGCTGTGGGGCGTCTCCATGAAGCGCGAGCGCGGGCTGAAGATGCAGGAGATGTTCGACGCGGCGCTCGACGGGCGCGTGAAGGCGATGTGGATCTGCGGCTACGACATCGCCCAGTCCGATCCCGACATCGAGCACGTCACCGCCGCGCTCTCCAGCCTCGAGTTCCTCGTCGTGCAGGAGATCTTCGAGAACGAGACGTCGAAGTTCGCGCACGTCGTCCTGCCCGCGGCGTCGTTCCTCGAGAAGACCGGGACGTTCACGAACGCCGAGCGCCGCATCCAGCTCGTGCGCGCGGCGGTGCCCCCGCCCGGAGCCGCGAAGACCGACCTCGAGATCTTCCAGCTCGTCTCCGAGCGCCTCGGGCACCCGCTGCCGTACTCGGGGCCGGAGGACGTCATGGCCGAGATCGCGGCGACGACGCCGCACTTCGCGGGCGTCACGTACGAGCGCCTCGAGGGGCGCGGCCTCCAGTGGCCCGTCGCGCCCGACGGCACCGACTCGCCGATCCTCTACGAGGAGCGGTTCGCGCTCCCGGACGGCCTCGGTCGCTTCGCGGCGCTGCCGTACAAGGAGCCCGGCGACGAGGCGAGCGAGGAGTACCCGCTCATCCTCGTCACCGGCCGGCGGCTCGAGCACTACAACGTGGGAACGATGACCCGCCGCACGGGGAACCTCGAGCTCCTCTCGAGCGACTGGCTCGAGATCAACCCGGAGGACGCGGCCGAGCTCGGCATCGAGACGGGCGACCTCGTGCGCGTGCGCAGCAAGCACGGCGAGATCGCCCTCGAGGCTCGCGTCACCGAGCGCATCGACCCGGGGCACGTCTTCACCGCCTTCCACTTCCCGGAGGTGCGGACGAACCTCCTCGTCGGGCCCTCCGCGGACGTGAACACGAGCTGCCCCGAGTACAAGGTCATCGCCGTCTCGGTGGAGAAGGTCGGCGCGCGGGTCGAGGAGCGCGTCGCCGCCGGCGTCGCGTAGGCCTCTGCCACGCGGTCGTCCTGTGGCCTCGGAGCCTCGGGCCGATCGTGACCGCACGGGCGGGGAAGCCCGTCGCGAAGCTCGTCCCGTTCGCGGGGCGCCCCGGACGGGAGCCCGGTCGCTCGGAGGGCGCTGGTGGCTCGCTCCCGACTGGGACAGCCTGGAGGTCAACGAGGAGAGTGCGGAGACCTTCGAGTAGGGGGTCGGCGCTGGCGGGCGAGCCTCCGGGTGAGGCTCCTCCTTGACACGCACGTCGTCGTCGAGATCTCTGCGAAGGCGGCGCTCGGCAAGCTCCGACCCCCGATCGACGACCTCGTGGCGGAGCTCGCGGAATCGGGCTTCGAGCTGCTGCCGAGCACGGCCACCCACGCGTGGGCCGTCGGCAGGCTCCCGCCGCTCCATCGAGGTCCATTCGACCGGATGCTCGTCGTCCAGGCGCAGCTCGAGGGGCTCACGATCGTGACGCGCGATCCTGCGATCG
>JAVQXS010000356.1:0-2200 GCA_033578065.1 Thermoleophilia bacterium | reverse complement strand
TGAGGAGGATCGCGACGATGTTCGCGATCTTGATCATCGGGTTGATCGCCGGGCCCGCCGTGTCCTTGTACGGATCGCCGACGGTGTCCCCGGTGACGGCGGCCGCGTGCGCCTCTGAGCCCTTGCCGCCGTAGAGGCCGTCCTCGATGAGCTTCTTGCCGTTGTCCCAGGCGCCGCCGCCCGAGGTCATGGCGATGGCGAGGAAGATCCCGGTCACGATCGTCCCGATGAGGAGACCCCCGAGCATCTCCGGGCGGATGATCCCGACGATGATGGGGAAGAAGACGGGGATCGCCGCCGGAAGCATCATCTCCTTGATCGCAGCCCCGGTGACGATCGAGATCGCGCGCGAGTAGTCGGGCCGGGACGTCCGCTCCATGATCCCCGGGTTCTCGCGGAACTGGCGGCGCACCTCCTCCACCACCTGCCCGCCGACGCGCCCCACCGCCTGCATCGCGAGCGAGGCGAAGAGGAACGGCATGAGGCCGCCGACGAAGAGGCCGGCGATCACCCACGGGTCGTCGAGCGCGAAGAGCGTCTCGAGACCCCGCTCGCGCAGCCCGCGGCCGTACTCGTCGAAGAGGACGAGCGCGGCGAGTCCCGCGGAGCCGATCGCGTAGCCCTTCGTCACCGCCTTCGTCGTGTTGCCGACCGCGTCGAGGGGGTCCGTGATCCCGCGAACCGAGTCCGGGAGCTCGGCCATCTCGGCGATCCCGCCCGCGTTGTCCGTCACCGGGCCGTACGCGTCGAGCGCGACGATGAGCCCGGTCATCGAGAGCTGCGCCATGACCGCGACACCGATCCCGTACAGCTCCTCGCCGGCGACGTAGTACGCGCTCACGACGCCCGTCGCGATGACGAGCACCGGCAGCGCGGTCGCCTTCATGCCCACGGCGAGGCCGGCGATGATGTTCGTCGCGTGGCCCGTCTGCGACGCGCGCGCGATCTCCTTCACCGGCCCCCAGCGCGAGCCCGTGTAGTACTCCGTGAGGGCGACGAGGAGGAACGTGACCGCGAGGCCGATGAGGGCGGAGCCGTAGAGGTTCCAGAACTCGAACTCCCCGTCGGCGAACGCCATCGTCACCGGGATGAACCCGGCAGCGGCGAGCGCGGTCGCGACGACGACGCCCCGGTAGAGGGCGTTGATGATCGCGTTCTGCCCTCCGCCGACCTTCGTGAAGAGGGTGCCGACGACGGAGGCGAGGATCGAGACGCCGCCCAAGGCGAGCGGGTAGAGCCAGAGGCTCGTGTCCTCGAACTGGATCCCGAGGAGCATGACGGCGACGGCGGTCACCGCGTACGTCTCGAAGAGGTCGGCGGCCATGCCCGCGCAGTCGCCGACGTTGTCGCCGACGTTGTCCGCGATGACCGCGGGGTTCCGCGGGTCGTCCTCGGGGATGCCAGCCTCGATCTTCCCGACGAGGTCGGCGCCGACGTCGGCCGCCTTCGTGTAGATGCCGCCGCCGAGACGGGCGAAGACGGAGATGAGCGAGCCGCCGAAGGCGAGCCCGACGAGGTCGATCACCGCTCCCTCGGCGCTCCGGTCGAAGACGTTCGTGAGCACCCAGTAGTAGCCGGCGACGCCGAGGAGCCCGAGGCCGACGACGAGGAGCCCCGTGACCGAGCCCGCCCGGAAGGCGACCGTGAACGCCGGCTGGAGCCCCTCCCTCGCCGCCTCCGCCGTGCGGACGTTCGAGCGGACGGCGACGTTCATGCCGATGAAGCCCGCCGCGCCCGAGAAGACGGCCCCGATGAGGAAGCCGAACGCCGTCCCCCAGCCGAGCTCGTTGTAGAAGCCGAGGAGGAGGAAGGGAGCGATGGCGACGACCGCGATCGTCGTGTACTGCTTGCGCAGGTACGCCGCCGCGCCCTCCTGGATCGCGCCGGCGATCTCCCGCATCCGCTCGTTGCCCGCCGGCTGACGGAGGAGCCACCACGTGAGGTAGAGCCCGTAGAGAACCGCCACCGCGGCACAGGCGAGCGCAAGCTCGACGGCGTTGTCAACGAAGAAGTCCATCCGTCCTCCGGTTCGGGGCCGTCACAAACGGAAGCGCCGAGGGCGCTCGGCGCGGCGGATTATCTATCACAAAGCGCCACCCTGCCCGACGCAGGCGTCACGCAGGGGCGACGGCGAGCCCTTCGCCGGACGCCGGAGCGCGGGATCCCGCTCGACGAGCGCGAGCTCCTCGTCGTCGACGCG
>JAVQXS010000355.1:0-2204 GCA_033578065.1 Thermoleophilia bacterium | reverse complement strand
CAGGGACGCCTAGGCACATACGGCGAGCCTCGCTGCGGCCACTACAGCCTGACCGTAGCTCACGCCACCGTCGTTCGGCGGGACGAGGCGGTGGGAGAGGACGCGGAACCCCTCCGCCTCGAGCCGGTCTCGCAGCGCGCCGAGGAGCCGGAGGTTCTGGAAGCAGCCTCCGGAGAGGACGACGGTCTGCGGCCCTCCGGCGAGGGCGCACGCGGCTGCGAACACGGCCGCCACCCCCTCGTGGAAGGCGGCCGCGATCTCCGCGCGCTCGCGTCCCGCGACGAGGTCGTCGTGGGCCGCGGCGACGAGATCGCTGCCGACGATGACGCTCCCGACGAGGCGGCACGGGTAGGGATCGGCCGAGATGTCCCCGGCGAGGTGCTCGAGCTCGATCGCCGCCTGTCCCTCGTACGTCACGCGCTCGCGCACGCCGACGAGCGCGGCGATGGCGTCGAAGAGCCTCCCCGCTCCAGACGAGAGCGGCGCGTTCACCGCAAGGCTCTGGCGCACCTCGGCCCAGCGCTCCCAGGGCACAGGCCGGCCCGCTCGCTCGAGGTGGACGGCCGCCATGCGCCAGGGCTCACGCACCGCGGCCTCGCCTCCCGGGAGCGGCACCGGCTCGAGGGACGCGACGCGCTCGCAGGAGACGAGGTCGCAGCGCAGCACCTCGCCGCCCCAGATCGTCCCGTCCGTCCCGAAGCCGGTGCCGTCGAGGACGACGGCGAGCGCCGGTCCGAGCTCGCCATGCTCGGCGAGGCACGACGCGGCGTGCGCGTGGTGGTGCTGCACCTCCTCGACAGGGAGATCCTGCTCGTGCGCCCAGCGGGTCGAGAGGTAGTCGGGATGGAGGTCGCAGGCGACGAGCGCGGGCTCGACGCCGAGCATCTCGAGGTAGAGAGCGAGGTCGGAGCGGAAGGCCCGGTACGCCTCCTCGCTCGTGAGGTCGCCGAGGTGGGGCGAGAGGAACGCCTCCTCGCCTCGCGCGACGCAGAACGTCGACTTGAGCTCCGCCCCCACCGCGACGAGCGGCCGCGTCGCTGCGAGCGGGAGCGGGAGCGCGCCGGGCGCGTAGCCGCGCGAGCGGCGGATGGGGAAGCCCATCCTGACGACGGAGTCCTCGCAGCGACGGTGGATCCGCCGATCGTGAGCGAGGACGAGGTCGGCGATGCCTCCGAGGCGCCGGCGCGCGTCCTCGTCCGAGACGGCGATCGGCTCGTCGGTGAGGTTGCCGCTCGTGAGGACGAGGGGGCGGGCTGTGTCCGCGCAGAGGAGGTGGTGGAGCGGCGAGTAGGGAAGCAGGAGACCGAGCCACGGCGAGCCAGGGGCGACGGCCTCCGCCACCGGCGCTCCGAGGCGTCGACGGCAGAGGACGATCGGGCGCGCCGGGGAGCGGAGGAGCGCCACCTCGTCCTCCGTGAGCTCGGCGAGCCGCTCGGGCTCGGCCGTGACCACGGCGAGCGGCTTCGCCTCTCGCCGCTTGCGCGCGCGCAGACGAGCGACCGCGTCCTCGCTCGTCGCGTCGCAGGCGAGGTGGTAGCCCCCGATCCCCTTCACCGCGACGATCCCTCCCTCGAGCAGCACGGCGACGGCGTCCTCGAGCGGCACCGAGAGCTGGGGGCCGCAGGCCGGGCAGGCGATCGGCTCGGCGTGGAAGCGGCGGTCGGCAGGATCCTCGTACTCGCGTCGGCAGTCCTCGCACATCTCGAAGGTCGCCATCGTCGTGCGCTCTCGGTCGTACGGGATGGAGACGACGATGGTGAAGCGCGGGCCGCAGTTCGTGCAGTTGAGGAAGGGGTAGCGGTAGCGCCGGTCGCTCGGATCGAAGAGCTCCGCGAGGCATGCGTCGCAGGTCGCGACGTCCGGCGGCACGAGCGCCGAGCGCTCGCCGCCGAGGCTCGCCGCGACGACGAAGCCCTGCGTGCGGAGCGGAGAGAGGCGCTCCGCGGTGATGGCCTCGATCCGGGCGAGGGGTGGGGCCTCGTGCTCGAGGGCGGAGGTGAAGGAGCGGAGGGCGCGCTCGGGCCCCTCGACCTCGACGACGACGCCTCCGCCGTCGTTCGCGACGAAGCCCGAGAGCGCGTGACGTGTCGCGAGGCGGTGCACGAAGGGACGGAACCCGACCCCCTGCACGACGCCCCGGACGCGGATGCGCACGCGCTCGACCGTCTCGCTCGGCACGTCGCAAGGGTGCCGTCTCCCTCCGC
>JAVQXS010000354.1:0-2212 GCA_033578065.1 Thermoleophilia bacterium | reverse complement strand
TCCCGCTCGTCGCCCTCGGCGAGCGCACGAGCCCCGGTCTCCTCGTCGTGAGCGCCCGCGCGCAGGTCGTCGGCCAGGAGCAGCTCATCGCCTCGGACTTCGCTCCCGAGAGCGGGCGCATCCGCTGGTCGATCTCCGAGCGGACGGTCGCCTCCGATGCGGAGGGCGACCACGACGCGGCGCCGGACCTCGAGACGGTGCGCGTGAGCGACGCGAGAGACGGGTGGGTGCGCTTCCTCATCGCGACCCCCAATCGACCGGCCTTGCCCTCGCGCTCGGCCGTCGTGCTCTCGATCGATACGGACGGCCGGCTCGCGACGGGAGACGCCGGCGCCGAGCTCACCTTCAGCACCTTCGCTGGCGAGGTGCTCCTCCAGCGCTGGAACGCGAGGAGGCAGCGCTGGGAGATCGCCCGGCCTCCTGCGCGCATCCGTGCGCGAAGCGGAGGCGGAACGGTGACCATGGAGATCCACCGCCGAGAGCTCGGCGACGTCTCCCGGTTCGGCTTCCGCCTCGTCTCCGCCGACTTCAACCTCGCGACCGGTGGGCTCGTCGCGGTCGACTTCGCCCCCGACAACGGCCTCTTCTGGTCGTACGCGCTCGCCCGGGCGGCGTTCCGACTCGTCGCGGGGAGGACGACAGCGTCGCCGACGCCTCCCGTCCGGGGGCAGGCGATGACGATTCGGACTCCGGTGACGCGCTCCGACACGCGGCGAGGGATCACCTCGGGGACGGTCGCCTGCGACGTGCGCTCGGGCGCGACGCGCGTCCCGGCTCGCGGGAGCGTCAGGGGAGGAGCGGGCCTGTGCGCGCTCCTCGTCCCTCGCGACGCGATCTCCATCGGTGGCTCGATGACGATCCGCTCGGTCGGGGCCGAGGTGCGAGCCCGCTTCCGCTTCCGCGTCGGCTGATCGCCAGGCTGGGAGCTCCCCAGGTTGGACTCGAACCTACAACCCTCCGGTTAACAGCCGGATGCTCTGCCAATTGAGCTACTGGGGAAGGTCGCCGTCGGATTGTAGCCCCGGCCGTCGAGCGCTCCTCCGCAGGACTCCCGCGAGCGGCCGAGAAGGGGGGCGCATGCGTCGCGCGCTCGCCGCCAGCGTCGCGCTGCTCGCGCTCGTCCTCACGCTCGCGTCCGAGGCGCGCGGAGCGAGCGCCAGGATCGCCGCGCTCCAGGTCGGTCTGCGAGCGCACGGCTTCGACCCGGGCCCCATCGACGGGATCAGAGGGCCAGCGACGATCGCCGCGCTCGCCGCGTTCCAGCGCGCTCGCGAGCTGCAGGCGACGGGGCGCCTCGATGAGGCGACGCGGGGCGCGCTCGGGAGTCGAGGCCGCCCCCTCCTCGGTCAGCGCGAGCTCTCGCTCGGAGCGATCGGCTGGGACGTCGCCGTGCTCGAGTTCCGGCTCCGCCGCGTCGGGTTGCCTGCGCGCGCGATCGACGGACGCTTCACCTCCGCGACAGCGGCGGCGCTCCGGCGCTTCCAGCGGCGGCACGGTCTCGCTGCGGACGGGATCGCCGGTCCCCTCACGTACCGGGTCCTCGCACGTCGCGGACGAGCGATGGTCCACGTCGTCCGGCCGGGCGAGAGCTTCTTCTCCATCGCCGCCCGCTACCGCGTGAGCCCGTGGCAGCTCGCACGCGAGAACCAGCTCTCGCTCACGCGGGTCATCGTTCCTGGTCAGCGCCTGCTCCTGCCTCGCGGGGCGCGGATCCGGAGCACGGCTTCGTCGGGCCTGCGAGCGGGCGCTCCCGGGAGCCGAGAGGCCGTTCGCCGCGAGCTCGACCACTGGGCGCGTGCGTACGGCGTCGACGCGAGGCTCGTGCGCGCGCTCGCGTGGATGGAGTCGGGCTTCCAGCAGGACGTCGTCTCGAGCGCAGGTGCCGTCGGCGTCATGCAGCTCCTCCCCGAGACGTGGGAGTTCGTCGACACGGTTCTCCTCGGGTTCCGGACGCCGCGCGACTACCGGGGGAACGTGCGCGCAGGGGTCCGCTACCTGCGCTGGCAGCTCGACGAGTTCGGCGGCGACGTCCGGCTCGCCCTCGCGGGCTGGTACCAGGGGGCACGGGCGGTGCGCGAGCGGGGCGTGGATCGCGAGACGCGCGAGTTCGTCCGCGTCGTCCTCGCCCTCTACGGCACCGTGTAGCGGCGGCGATGGTCACGCGGTGACAGGAGCACCGAGGGACGAGGCCGCGCCCGCGGCCGTGACCGCG
>JAVQXS010000353.1:0-2218 GCA_033578065.1 Thermoleophilia bacterium | reverse complement strand
GAAGGAGCGTTTCGCAGACCGGTGGGCCGGCGAGTTCCTCGTTCCGACCGAGGGGTTGCGACAGGCTGTGGAGCAGCTCGGGGTCGACCGTCGCCTCGAAGCCGAGCACGTCATCCAGCTCCAGCGGCACTTCGGCGTGTCGTACGGGATGATGCTGCTTCGGCTTCGCCACGTCGGGCTGGTGAGCCCCTCACGCTACGAGCAGCTCACGCTCGTGAGCCCTGTGGCGCTCGCTTCTCAGCTCGGCTACTCGATCGCGCCTGACGAATGGGCCCAGGATCCGAGTCGATGGCGCTTGGAGCGATTCCCTCGGCGGTTCGTGCGGCTGCTCGTGCGTGGCCTCCGCGAGGAGCGGCTCAGCCCATCGACGGCCGCTGGCCTGACGGGGCTCACGCTCGACGAGATCGTCGAGCTCGTCGCTCCTCCCGACGGCGGAGACGAGCAGGTGATCGAGGAGCTACGCGAGTACGAACGTGTCGCACCATGAGCCTCGCAGCGTCGCTGACACCGTCGTCGTCAACTACTTCCTCGCTGTCGGGGCCTTCGACCTGCTAGCGACGCTGCTCGGCGGCGTCGTCGCCGTCCCACGGGCGGTGTTCGATCCGGACGAGCCCGAGAGCGTTGCCGACTCGGCTGCGAGCGAGCTTCGCGCAGGATGGCGTCTTCATCGGCGGCGCGCTGGAGACGAGAGGGTTCCGGCTGTCCTGCGCGCGCGGTCGGAGCGGGCGCTTCCACACTTCGAGGGGGTTCCGGCTCTGGTCGCCGAGGGCCGCCTCGTCGCCCTGGATCTGAGCGACGACGAGCTTCGGACGTTCGCACAACTCCGTCGCGTCGACTACGTGAGGCAGTTCGCACGCGTCGCTGCCCTGGGGAGGGGCGAGGCCGCCGCGCTCGCGATTGCCCTCTCGCGTGGGTACGCGCTGGCGACTGACGATCAGGATGCGATCCACGTTGCGCGAGCGCTTGCGCCGCAGCTGACGATTCGACGAATCCGTGCGCTCCTGCTCGAAGCAGTCGCGCGCCGGCTCGTCTCGTCGCCGGAAGCCGAATCGATGCACCGCGCGATGATCGAGGCAGGCTTCTGGGATCGCGAGGAGCTCTCGGGGAAGCCGTAGCGTGGCCGAGCCGCGCTCGAGCTTCAGACGCCGCTCAGGAGCTCCGAGAGCTCGCTGCCGAAGTAGTTCGAGTGCGTGCGGCGCACCGTGTCCAGAGAGTCCGCGCCGACAAGGACAACCTCGACATTCCGGTCGTCTTGGTGGGCGCGCTCCGTGTTCCCGTAGGCCGCCATCGCAGCGTCCTCGTCGGTGAACTCGCGCGGCGGATCTTCGAGCAGCGCGCCGCGTCTTCGGTCGTAGACGATCAGGAAGTAGCGGATCGGAGGCATGAGCTCACCTTACGTGAAGATCTCCGGATAGCGCCTCTGGACTGCCTGGTACGTGCGCACGAACTTGGTCCTGTGTCGCATATCCGGGGCGCGCCCTTCGTCCTGGTAGGCGAGCGAGAGAGCAACCAGGCGGAAGAAGTCGACGAGGTCGTCGGGGCCGACGCCGTCTTTGAGGGCGATTCCGAGCATCGCGCCGACGCGCTCCGTCTGTGCTGCCCAGGCGTGCTGGTTCGGAGTCCGAAGCTGGATCTCGATCGGACATTCGTCACGCACCACGACAACGTGGATCGCTCGGTAGCCGGTGTCCTTTGGCTCGCTGATGTAGTCACGGTGGAGTCGTACCTCCCAGCGGTTCTTCTCGATCCGGCGCAGAACACCTTCGATCTCGGGCCTTCCTCCTGGGAGGATGGCACGGCACCCACCGATGTCTTGCATCTGCGTGACGTTCATCGCCGGGAATCGCGCGAGCTTGTCAATGATCGTCGGGAGGCGCTTGAGTCTCTGGCTCACGATGATCTGAGAGGACTCCCGCTGCACGAACTGGCGTAGGCCCACAGTGACCTTCGTGAGGGGTTTTAGGAAGAGCGCACGGTACGCCCAGACGACCTCAGCTGCCTCCAGGATGTGTGGCTCGAGCTCGTGAGGGGCGCGTCCGCTCCAGCTATCCGCCGCGCGGCCCTCTAGGTACCAGTCGCGTAGCACGACGCCCGCGCGGTCGATGGCGCTCCGAGAGTACGGAAGTCCGAGCATGCCGAGCACCGTAACTGAGGTGTGCGAACTGACCGGCCTCGAGATCTTCGGAGTTGACAACTCATGGTGGTGCTGCGTAACTCC
>JAVQXS010000352.1:0-2232 GCA_033578065.1 Thermoleophilia bacterium | reverse complement strand
GGTCGGAACCCTGCGCGAGATCGTCCACGAGGCGTGGGAACCCGTTCTGCGCCCGTTCGTGTACGAGGAGGCGCTCGAGGAGGTAGCGGCGCACATGGCGCGCGGCGAGCCGGTGTTCGTCGTCTCCGGCGCTCTCCAGGACGTCGTCGACGTCATCGCGAAGGAGCTCCGACTCGCGGGTGCGCTGGGGTCACGGGCGGCGGTGCGCGAGGGGGTCTTCACGGGCGCGCTCGAGCGCCAGCTCCTGGGCGGGGAGAAGGTCGCAGCGCTCGCTGAGCTCGCGGCCGAGCGACGGATCGATCTCGCAGCCTCGACGGCGTACTCCGACTCGCACTCGGATCTCCCCCTCCTCGAGGCCGTGGGCACGCCGGTGGTGGTGAACCCCGATCGGGGCCTGCGTCGAGTCGCCTCCGCGCGCGGATGGCCTGTGCGCACGTTCCGCCGCACGCTCGGGACGCCGTGACGGCGGCGCCTTCGTGGGATCGCTAGGGCGTGACCGGCGTGAGCGGAGGATCGCCGCGTGTCACGGCGAGGATGTTGTCGACAACGACCCGCGTCATCGCCTCCCGCGTCTGACGGGTCGCGCTCCCGAGGTGCGGCGTGAGGACGACGTTCTCGAGCTCGGAGAGCTCGGGGGGCACGTGCGGCTCGTGGGCGAAGACGTCGAGCCCCGCGCGGATGCGGCCGGAGACGAGCTCCCGCACGAGCGCCTGCTCGTCGACGATCTCCCCGCGAGCGGTGTTCACGAGACAGGCGCCGTCACGCAGGAGCGCCAGCCTGCGGGCGTCGATGAGGCCACGCGTCTCTGGCGTCAGAGGCACGTGCAGGGAGACGAGGTCGGACTCGGCGAGGAGCGCGTCGAGCTCCCGGAACTCGGCGAGGTCGGTGTCGACCCGTGTGCGCTGGGTGTAGAGCACCCGCAGCTCGAAGCCCCGAGCCCGTCGCGCCACCGCCTGCCCGATACGCCCGAGGCCGACGATCCCGAGCGTCGACCCCGTGAGCTCCTCGGCGAGCCAGCCGTCGGCCCAGGAGCTCGTCCAACGGCCTGCCCGCACGAGCCGATCGCCCTCGACGATGCGTCGTCGCGTGGCGAGGAGGAGCGCGAAGGCGAGGTCGGCTGTCGCGGCGTCGAGGACGCCGGGCGTGTTCGTGACGACGACGCCGCGCTCCGTGCAGGCGGCGACGTCGATCCGGTCGTAGCCGACGCTGAAGTTCGCGACGAGCCGCAGGCTCGGGAGGAGCTCGAGCGGGACGGGCTCGTTCGCGACGATGAGCGCCTCGACCTCGGGACGTGGCGCGGTGAGCTCGGCGAGCGGCGCGACCTCGACGTCCTCGAGCTCCTCGAACGCCGGGCCGGGGTAGCGGCGGGTCGCGAGGACGCGCACCTAGCCGTACGTGAGCTCGGAGAGGTCGAGGTCGAGGAGCTCCGGGTCGGCGACGAGCGCGCAGGCGACCTCTCCGAGGGCGAGCGCCGCCTCGACCTCCTCGGCCGTCGCGCAGCGGACGACGACAGGGGTGCCGCGCTCGTGCGCGGCGTGGATCGACTCGACGTCGGAGGCGTCGTCGAAGACCGCCGCCCCGGCGAGGTCGAGCGTTCCCTCGAGGACGATCTGCGGGACCTTGCGTCCGGTGGCGCCGAACCAGCGCTCGCGCATCACAACGTCACGGTCTCGCCGGGCTCGGGGGCGATGACCTCGACACCCTCTGCGACGAGCGCCCGCAGCTCGTCCGGGGTCCCGGTGAGGAGCGGGAACGTCCCGTAGTGGCAGGGAACGACGCGGACGACCCCCAGGAGGTCGACTGCCACCGCCGCTTCGCGTGGGCCCATCGTGAAGTGGTCGCCGATCGGGAGGACGGCGACGTCGGGCTTATGGACGCGCGCGATGAGGGACATGTCGCCGAAGACGTTCGTGTCGCCTGCGAAGTAGATCCGCGGACCGTCCTCGGGCGCGAGGATGACGCCGCACGGCTCGCCGGCGTACGTGCCGTCGGGCGCGCTCGAGGAGTGGTTCGCGTCGGTGAGGGTGACTCCCACTCCGGCCACGGAGACGGTGCCGCCCTTGTTCGGCGAGTGGGCCATGCCGTCGTCGGCGACGCCGTGCTTCGTCAGCCATGCGCGGAGCTCCACCTGGGCGACGACGGGGCAGGAGAAGCGAGTGGCGATGGCGACGGTGTCGCCGACGTGGTCGCTGTGGCCGTGGGTGACGACGATGAGGTCGCAGCGCTCGGGCT
>JAVQXS010000351.1:0-2235 GCA_033578065.1 Thermoleophilia bacterium | reverse complement strand
ACGATGGCGTCGGATCCCGCTAGCGCCCGGCCTCGGCCTCGAGCTTCGCGAGCTCGTCCAGCGTCGAGCCCGTCTGGCCTCGGGCCCGGCGGAGAGCCCACCAGAGGAGGAAGCCGAGCGCGGCGATCGCGATCGTCGCCGCGAGCGTGAGCGTCGCGAGCGCGTTCAGCGCAGGCGTGGGCGCGGTGCGACCTGTCGCGTAGATGCGGACGGGCACCGTGTCCGTCCGCGTTCCCGAGGAGAGGAACTGGCTGATGACGAAGTCGTCCATCGAGAGCGCGAAGACGACGATCGCGCTCGCGACGACTGCGGGCCAGAGCTGCGGCAGGAGCGCGAGCCGGATCGCTTGCAGCCTCGTCGCCCCGAGGTCGCGGGCCGCCTCCTCGACGTCTCGGCCGATCGCGAGCAGGCGGCTCCGCACGATGAGGAGCACGAAGACGAGCGAGAACGTGATGTGGCCGATCGCCTGCGCGGGCGTGCCGAGCGGCACGAAGGTGAGGAGGTTGACGAAGACGAGGAGGAGCGCCGTGCCCATCACGATCTCGGGGGTGACGAGCGTCGCGAGCGAGACCGCGCGCGACGTTCCCGCTCCCCGTCCCCGCCAGCGCGTGAGACCGAGCGCGAGCGCGACGCCGAGCGGGACGGTGACGAGGACCGCGATCGCGGCGAGGCGGAGGCTCTGGAAGAGGGCCGTGCGGAGGTCGGGGTCGTGCCAGACGGAGAGGTCGGGATCCTCCCAGTACCAGCGGAACGACCACCCTTGCGCCGTCGACCGCGAGCGGCCCTCGTTGAACGAGAAGCGGATCGCGATGAGGATGGGGAGGATCGACCAGGCGAGGTAGACGACGGTGACGAGCGGGAGGATGCGGGGCCTCCCCCAGGGGTTCGCGAGCCAGCGGCGGACGCGAGCGAGACCCCCCCATCCGGAGCCCCCGGGCGCTGCGCCGGCCCTCATCCGCCGAGTCTCCGCTGGGAGCGAACGGTGGCGACGAGGTAGTACGCCATGAGGCAGGCGAGGAAGGCCATGAGGCACACGACGAGCGCCGCGCCGACCGGGACCTGCTGGCTGCCTCGGATGTAGAGGCTGATCTGGTTCCCGATGAGGCTCGTGTTCGGCGACTGCGAGAGGAGGTCCGGCGTGTAGTAGTCGCCGAACATCGGCAGCGCGATGATCGCGACCGAGGCGAGGATCGCTGGCCCCGAGAGCGGGAGCGTGACGAGCCGGAAGGTCTGGAAGCGGCTCGCTCCGAGGTCGCGCGCGGCCTCGAGGAGGCTCCGGTCGATCCGGTCGAGGTACGCGTAGAGGGGGAGGATCATGAAGGGCACGTACCCGTAGACCATGCCGAGGATGACGCTCGACGCCCTCCCGTCAAGCCAGTTCCGCGGCGCGTCGAGGATCCCGATCCAGACGAGGACGTCGTTCACCCAGCCGTCGTCCTGGAGGAGGTTGATCCAGGCGAGCATCCGCATGAGGTAGCTGACGAAGAAGGGAGCGATGAGCCCCGCGAGGAGGAGCCCCTTCCAGCGCCCGCCGTGGCGGGCGACGAAGTACGCGACCGGGTAGGCGATGGCGAGCGAGAGCGCGGTCGCGATCGCGACGTAGACGAGCGTGCGCAGGAACACGACCTGGAAGGGCGCTCCCGGCGTGATGAGGCCCTCGAGGACGAAGGCGAAGGCGTCGGGACGCCAGCGCAGCGGATTCCACTCCGGCTGCGGCGTCAGGAAGATCGGATGGACGCTCCCGAAGGCGACGCAGAGGATGACGTAGGCAGGCAGGAGGAAGAAGACGCAGAGCCAGGCCACCCCTGGAGCCGCCAGCGCGGCCCAGATGGCGTCCTCCCTCGGAGCCGACGGGCGCCGGCCGCGACTCGAGGGCTCAGACACCGGCCTTGAACTCGGCCCAGGCGTTCTGCCAGAGCGTCTGCCCCTGTGGGGAGAGCTCCGTGAGGGGCATCGCGACGTCGAAGTCGCTCTCGCGGACGATCGCCGTCCGGAGGTTCCGAGGAACGACCCCGTCGGCGACGAGGCGATCGGGGTCGAGCGCGGTGAGCGGAGGCTGGTACCCGGTGTAGTTCGCGAAGTTCTCGTAGCCCACGCGCGTGTCGAGGAGGTAGTTGAGGAAGTGGTGGGCGAGCACGGGATGCTTCGCGTTCCGGGGGATCGCGATCATGTCGTTGCCGATGACCCCACGGCCGTCCTCGGGGAACCAGAAGCCGAGCACCTCCGGCCCGACTC
>JAVQXS010000350.1:0-2237 GCA_033578065.1 Thermoleophilia bacterium | reverse complement strand
CTGCGCGCAGTCCTTCCACTGGTTCGACGACGCCGTCGCCCTGCCGGAGATCGCGCGCGTGCTCCGTCCCCATGGCCGTCTCGCGCTCGTCTGGAACGTCCGAGACGACACCGACGCGTGGACAGCGCGGCTGTCGGCGATCATCGGCAACGAGTCCGTCGCCGAGGAGGATGTCGTGCCGGCGATCGCGGCGAGCGGACTCTTCGGGACCGTGGAGACAGCGCACTTCGCGCACGAGCAGGCCCTCGACCGGGACGGGCTCCTCGACCTCGTCCTCTCGCGGAGCTACGTCGCGAAGCTCGCGCCGGCCGAGCGAGCGCCCGTTCTCGACGCCGTCCGCGCGCTCTACGACGAGACGGCCGATCCGCGGGGCGTCCGCGTCGTCTACCGGGCCGAATGCTTCCGCGCCGAGAGGATCGGAGCGCCTTGAGGCCGCCCGAGCTCCTGTCGCCGGCGGAGCGCGCGAAGCGCGCAGCCGAGCTCGAGCGGGCGGTCTCTCGAGAGTGGCTCCGCTTCGCGCTCGTCGAGGCGGTCGCGCTCTGGATCCCTCTTGGCGCCTTCCTCGCGCTCTCCGGGTCGACCGATCTCGTCTCGGATCGTCTGCTCGTCCCGGTCGCTGCCCTCGGCGCCCTCGCGAGCGCAGGGCTCCTTCTGCTCTGGCTCCGGACGCGCATCCGGCCGCTCCAGCGCGAGCTCGAGGCTCTGCGAGGCCTCTCGGCCGGAGGCGAGGCTTGACAGGAGAACGCATGTTCGTATAGAACAGGTGTTCGCATGATCGCCTGCCTCCTCATCTCCGGGTTCGAGCTGCGGGCGGCGCTACGGGCGAGGCCGCGGCTCGCCGCCTGCCCCGCGGCGCTCGCGCCGGAGCCTGGCAGGGAGCCGCTCCTCGGGCCGGTGACGGCCGCTGCGGAGGCGGCCGGGGTGAAGCCGGGGATGCGCCTCGGCGAGGCGCTCGCGACCTGCCCGGCGCTCGTCCTCGTCGAGCGCGATCCCGCCTCGGTCGAGCGCGAGTGGGAAGGTGTCCTCCGTCGCCTCGAGGACTCGGGGTTCGCCGTCGAGCCAGTCGAGCACGGCGTTGCCGTCTTCGAGACGGGAGGGGTCGAGCGGCTGTACGGTGGTGTCGAGCCTGCGCTTCGGCGTGCGCTCGCGGCCGTCGGGTCGTCCTGGGATCCCCGGATCGGCGCAGCGGAGCGGCGGTTCACGGCGCTCGCGGCGGCGAGCGTCGCCCGCCCCGGGCAGATCCTCGTCGTCGCGCCGAGCGACGAGAGGTCGTTCCTCGAGCCCCTCCCGCTCTCGCTCCTCCCGTTGCCGCCGGAGCGGTACGCTGAGCTCGAGGGGCTCGGCCTGCGCCGCATCGGGGAGCTCGCCGCGCTCCCAGGAGCCGCGGTCGCCGAGCGGCTCGGAGCGGAGGGGCGCAACGCCTGGCGGCTCGCGCGCGGGGGAGCGCGCAGTCGCGTGCGCGGCCGTCGCCCGGCGGTCGAGCTCGCTGAGGCGATCGCCTTCCCGGAGGCGGTCGGGAACGAGCTCACGCTCCGCCGGGCGCTCGGTACGCTCGTCGAGCGTCTCCTCGCCCGCCCGGAGCGAGCGGGGCGGCCCTTCCGCAAGCTCGCGGTCGCCGGTCGGCTCGTGGACGGTGGCTCCTGGCGTCGCGCGGTGACGCTCCGGGAGGCGACCGCAGAGCCCGATCGCCTCCGCGTCGCGCTCGGGTCGAAGCTCTCCGAGCTCCCGGCACCCGTGGTCGAGCTTCGGCTCGAGGCGGTGGAGCTCGCCGAGCACCGAGGCCAGCAGCTCACGCTCGTCGAGCCTCGGGGAGAGGAGGTCGCAAGCCGCCTCCGCGAAGGGCTGCGCCAGGTGCGCGCAAGCACGGGGGCGGGATCGGTGTGCGCCGTGGTGGAGGTGGCACCGTGGTCGAGGGTTCCAGAAGCGCGAGCGCTCGTCGTGCCCCGCGACCTCTAGCGCGAGGAGCGGCTGCCAGCTCAGCGGGGCGACTGAATGCCCCACGGCCCGCGCTCGTCGAGGCGGGGCCGGGTGGCGTGCCGCGGGTCGTGAACCGCGAGCTCGTGACGGCGGTCCGCGAGGAGTGGATCGTCGTCGATCGCTGGTGGACGGACGAGCCCATCGACCGGCGCTACTTCGAGGTCGTCCTCGAGAGCGGCCGCAACGTGTGCGTGTACCGCGACCGCGAGGCAGGGTGCTGGTTCACCCAGGCGGCGTGAGCTCGGCGGAGCGGGTGTACG
>JAVQXS010000349.1:0-2237 GCA_033578065.1 Thermoleophilia bacterium | reverse complement strand
GTTCTGGGAGCGGACGTTCGGCTTCCAGCTCGAGCGGGACTCTCCCTTCTCCCTCTGGGGCTGGGGCCAGTACCACGCCGCGGGGATTCCCGACCTCGGGTTCGTCCAACCCGTGCTCGCCGGGGTCGCGATCGGCCTCGCGCTCGTCGCCGCTGCCGTCCCGCGCGTGAAGGGCCCGGTCGCGCTCGCTGCGCTCACCGCTGCCCTCCTCGCCGCCTTCCAGCTCGCGCTCACCCACTGGTTCTACCTCTACCTGCCCTGGATCCTCCCCTTCGTCGCCCTCTGGCTCCTCCTCCCTGGCGACGGTCAGGAGCAGAAGACGCGGATCGCCTCGATCGAGGAGGCGGCTCCGCTCTCCGGGTCGCACTCGACGAGCGCCCCCTCGATGCGCACGTCTCCCTGAGCGGTCTCGAAGCGGACCGGGAGCCCCGTCCGCAGCCTCCGTACGGCGAGCTCGGCCTCCACGCCGAGGACGGAGTCGTGCGGCCCGGTCATGCCGACGTCGGTGATGAACGCGGTCCCCTTCGGGAAGACCCGCGCGTCGGAGGTCTGGACGTGCGTGTGCGTCCCGATGACGGCCGTCACCCGACCGTCGAGCCAGTGCGCGAGCGCGACCTTCTCGCTCGTCGCCTCGGCGTGCACGTCGACGAGCACGACCGGCGTCGCGCGCCGCGCCTCCGCGACGAGGTCGTCGATCACCTCGAACATCGACATCGCCGGGTGGAGGAAGAGCGAGCCGAGGACGTTGATGACAGCGAGCTTCGTCCCGGCCGAGGTCGGAACGACGACGAGTCCCCGACCGGGCGTGGAGCGAGCGGTGTTCGCCGGGCGGACGACGCGCTCGGAGGCGTCGAGGTACGGCCCGATCTCCGGGCGCCGGAAGGCGTGGTTGCCGAGCGTGATCGCGTCGACGCCGAGCGCGAGCAGCCTGTCGGCGAGGCGGGGCGTGATGCCGGCGCCGTCGGCGGCGTTCTCCCCGTTGAGGATGCAGGCATCGACGGCGAGCTCGCTGCGCAAGCGCGGGAGCTCGGCCTCGAGTGCCCTCCGACCGGGGGCGCCGACGACGTCCGCGAGGAAGAGGATGCGCAGCCCGAGCCTCCTCGCCTAGGGGACGAGGAGCGTCGCCGACGGGAAGACCTGGATGGAGACGTTGTTGCCGTCCCCCGGCACGAAGCGGGCGAGCGCCTGCTCCTCGACCGCCGCGATGTGGACGACCCGACCGAGCTTCGAGGAGCCAGCGGCGACGTTCGCGCCCACCGTGAGGGTCCTGTCGGGGCGGACGTTCGAGACGGTGACGACGAGCGAGGGCGCCGCGAGCGGGCGAAGCTCGATCTCCGCTCCGAGCGGACGGCCGGCGACGACGCGGCTGCGGATGGCGACGACCGTGCCGTCCACCGGGGCGTAGACGTCCGTGCCGGGAGCGGCGCCGACGTCGAGCACGCGCGGGGTGCGTCCGTCGAGCTGGAACCATGGACGCCCGGTCTTGCTCGAGCCCGTGACGGAGCGCCAGAGCCGGGCGAGGAGGCCCTCGTTCGCCTGCGGCCCCACAGCCTGGAGCGGCAGGCCCTCGGCAGCTCCGTGGAAGCCGATCCCGGTGATCGCGCCACGCGCGATGGGCGACTGGATGCGGACGTTGCCCACGGTCGCGAGGACCTCGGAGTCCGGCAGGAGCGAGACGACCGGCGTCGGAGCCGCCGGCAGGGCCGTCGACGGCCGGGCGCCGCTCCCGTCGAATGCCGTCAGGAGGAGCGTCGTCGTCGCGAGGGCGCCCACGACGATCGCGAGCGCGAGCCAGCGAGCGCGCGCCTGAGCCCGGCGCCGCCTCGCGCGGAGCCGAGCCGCGTGCCGCGATCGCGGAGTCGTCACGGCGCTGACCGTAGCAGGGTCGCGGGCGGGAGGAGGGGCTGCGGCCGTCGCAGGACGAGCTCGGGGCGGAGGCGCCGAGCGCGACGAGCGGGCCGGGCTAGGCTCCCGTCGATGTGGGATGACCTCGTCGCCTCGGTCGCGTCCGAGAGCCCGCTCTGGCAGACCGCGCTCCTGCCGCGGGAGCGGCAGCGGCGCGAGCCGGTCTTCTCGCCGCTCGCCCCACGTCGGCACCGCCTCGGCCTCGAGACGATCTACGAGGGGTACCTCGTCCACTACGGCACCTCCCGCCTCTTCGCCCCGGAGGGAGCCGACCTAGCGCTCCTCCTCGGCGACCACCTCTACGCCGCCGGGCTCGTTGGCATCGCAGGATC
>JAVQXS010000348.1:0-2256 GCA_033578065.1 Thermoleophilia bacterium | reverse complement strand
GGCTCGACGCGATCGCGCGCTTCCTCCAGGACGTCGCCACCGACGACGTGGACGAGACGGGATGGGGGGCGCCGAACCACCTCTGGGTCGTGCGCTCGCTCCGCATCGACGTGCTGGCGCCGCCCGTCGAGGACCGCGAGGTCGAGCTCCTCACCTGGTGCAGCGGGACGGGCACGGTCGTGGCGGGGCGCAGGATGTCGCTCCTCGGCGACCGGGGAGGGAGGGTCGAGGCGGACAGCGTCTGGATCCACCTCGACCGGCGCGGCCGACCGGCACGGATCGACGACTTCGACGTCTACGCAGGGTCGACCGAGGGCCGGGTCGTGACGACGAAGCTCGAGCTCCCCGAGCCCGAGCGCCGGCGGGGCCGCTTCCCCTGGCACGTCCGCGTCGCCGACCTCGATCGCATGGGCCACGTGAACAACGCCGTCTACCTCGCTGCCGTCGAGGAGTGCCTCGCCCGGGGCGGGCCCGACCCGCGACGGCCGCTCCGCGTGCGAGTCGACTACCGGCAGCCGATCGACCTCGGGGACGAGGTCGAGCTCGAGGTCGAGGCGGCAGACGACCTGCTCGCGGTCGCGTTCCGCGTTCGGGGCGAGACGCGTGCTGTCGCTCGTGTCGAGCCCGCGGAGGGCGGCTAGGGGGCCCGGAGATCGCGGCGCTCGACGAGCGCAGCTCCGGCACTGAGCGCGACCGCGCCGGCGAGGACGACGAGGAGCGCGCCCGCCCAGTCGATCCCGGTCTGGAGCGGGGACGAGCCCACGAGCCAGAACGGCGAGAGCACCCGGAACGGGTGGAGCCAGCCCGCGATCGCGTAGAGCCCGTTCACGAGGTAGGCGGCGACGGCGATCCCGGTCGGCAGGCCGATCGCGAGCGCCCGGCTCCCGCCGGCGGCTCCCAGGCCAAGGGCGAGCCAGCCGTGGAAGAGGCCGATCGTGGCCAGCCCCGAGCACGCGGCGAGGATGTTGCTCGTCGCGAGCCCGAGCCCGAGGAGGGGGTCGAGGACGAGCATGGCGACGGCTGCAGCGAGACAGAGCGCGAGCACCTGGACGGTGACCCCCGCTCCCTGCGCGAGGAGCGCCTCGCGGCGGCGGATCGGGTACGCGAGGACGAGCTCGAGCCGCCCGGCGTCCTCCTCGCCGGCGAAGGCTCCCGCCCCAGCGCCGATCGCCTGCACGAGCACGAGGAGCGGGAGCATGAAGCTGAAGAGCTCGACGTCGAGGAAGCCCGGCCCGGACGTGATGTCCGCGCCCTCCGTGAGCCCGAAGAGCGAGCGCACCACCTCCGGGTAGCTCGCGACGAGCTCGCTCAGCCCAGGCGAGCCCTCGAGCGAGGGGAAGATCGCAGCGATGAGCGCGATGTACCCGACGACGCCGAGGCACCAGACGGCGAGCCCCCGCCGGTGGTCGCGGACGCCCGCGCGGACGAGCTCAGCGGCCAGCGTCTGCCTCCTCGTACAGCTCGAGGAAGATCTCCTCGAGGTCGGCGGGCTCGACGACGAGGTCGTGGACGGTGTGGAGCGCGAGCGCCTTCACGAGGGCGTCCATCGCCGTCTCCGGCGCGCTCAGACGGGCAGTCGCGCCGTTCCGCGCGATGACCCGCACGCCGTCGACTCGCTCGAGCTCCCTCAGGTCGACGCCCTCCTCGAGCGTCACCGTCACGTGCCGAAGCGACCGCGCGCGCAGCCCCTCGACGGAATCGACGTCGACGAGGCGGCCCGAGCGGATGATCCCGACTCGATCGGCCGTGTGCTGCACCTCGTCGAGGGAGTGGGAGGAGAGGAAGATCGTTCCGCCTGCCGCGGCCGTCTCCCGCATGAGGGCGCGGACCTCCGCCTGGAGGAGGGGATCGAGCCCGGCCGTCGGCTCGTCGAGGACGACGAGGTCCGGCTCGTGCATGAAGGCCTGGACGATCCCGACCTTCTGCCGGTTCCCCCTCGAGAGCTGGCGCAGCGGACGATCGAGGACGACATCGAGGCGCTCGCAGAGCTCGTCCCTCCGCGTCCGGTCGCGAAGACCGCGCAGCCGTCCCAGCGAGTCGAGGTACTCGGCCGCCGTCACGCGATCCGGGAGGCGGAGATCGCCCGGCACGTACCCCACCCGACGTCGCGCCTCGACCCCCTGCGACCGCGAGTCGAGCCCGAGGATCGCGACGCGGCCGGAGGTCGGGTGGACGAGGTCGAGGAAGAGGCGGATCGTCGTCGTCTTCCCAGCCCCGTTTGGCCCGAGGTAGCCGAACACCTCGCCGCGCTCGACG
>JAVQXS010000347.1:0-2258 GCA_033578065.1 Thermoleophilia bacterium | reverse complement strand
CGCCACCGGCGATCTCGTGCGGACGGGGATCAGCCGGTGGGAAGCGCCCGCAGGCGCTTCCCACCGCAGGGCAGGCAGCGAGGCCCGTTGGAGGGGAGAGTCGGCTCGAGCTCGCTGCGCATGGACGACGACCCTAGCAGCTTTGCTTCAAAAAGTAAAGTGATAATGCTTTCGGAAGTGAAGCGGTGCCTCAGAGGACGACCCCGAGCCGCTCGAGGAGCGCGTCGGCGTCCGGCTCGACGGCCAGGGGGCGCACCCGCTCCTCGATCGGCTGCGGCGTCTTCAGGCCGTCGCCGGTGACGAGGAGGACGACGGTGTCCTCCTCGCCGACCTCGCCCCGACGCACGGCCTCGCGGAGCGCGCCGAGGGTGACGCCGGCCGCCGTCTCCCCGAAGACGCCGGTCGTCTCCGCGAGGAGCGCCATGTTCGAGCCCACCTCCTCCTCGGCGACGGCGTAGATGGCGCCGCCCGAGGCCTGCGCCGTGGCGACGGCGAGGTCGCCATCGGCCGGGTTGCCGATCGCGAGCGAGCGGGCGACGGTCGCTGGCCGCAGGGGGGTGACCCGCCGCTCCTCGGCGAAGGCGTGCGCGACGGGGGCGCAGCCCTCCGCCTGTCCGCCGTAGAGGCGAGGTGCCGGCCCGTCGACGAGCCCGAGCTCGCGCAGCTCGCCGAAGCCCTGGTGCACCTTCGAGTAGAGCGCGCCCGAGGCGATGGGGCAGGCAACCGCGTCCGGGAGCCGCCAGCCGAGCTGCTCGGCGATCTCGAAGGCGACCGTCTTCGATCCCTCGGCGTAGTAGGAGCGGAGGTTGACGTTCACGAACGCCCACGGGAGCTCGAAGGAGAGCTCGATCGAGAGCCGCGAGCAGTCGTCGTAGCTCCCCTCGACGGCGTAGATCGTCGCGCCATAGACGGCGGTCGCGGCGAGCTTCTCCGGCTCGAGGTCGGCCGGGCAGAGGACGACCGCCTCGAGACCCTCGGCCGCGGCGCGCGCCGCGACCGCGTTCGCGAGGTTGCCGGTCGAGGAGCAGGCGAGCGTCTGCGCGCCGACCTCGAGCGCCTTCTGGCAGGCGACGGCGACGACGCGGTCCTTGAACGAGTGCGTCGGGTTCGCCGTGTCGAGCTTGAGGTAGAGCTCGCCGACCCCGAGCGCGCTCGCGAGCCGCGGCGCGGGGAGGAGGGGGGTGCAGCCCGGGGCGAGCCGGGGCTCTGCGGGAGGCGTCACGGGGAGGAGCGGCGCGTAGCGCCAGAGCGAGGGCGGTCCGGCCGCGATCGCCTCCCGCGTGAGCGTGCGCCGGAGCGCCTCCTTGTCGTAGACGGGATCGAGGGGGCCGAAGCACGCGGAGCAGACCCCAACCGCCTCGAGCGGGTGCTCCCGCTCACAGACCCGACACCGAAGAGCTTGCGCTGGCACTGAGACCTCCTTTGTCCTCGCTCGACATCCGTCCGGGATTGGCACCGTGCTCTCGCCGAGCCGGTTGCCGAGGCTTCACAGGGCCGGTCCCTCAGCCTCTCTCGATGCGGAGCGAGGCGGGGCCTCGCTGCCGGTCGCCAGTATACAGAGGATCGTGACGGAGCTCAGGGATCAGGTGGAGCGGGAGGCTGCCGCCGCGAACCGCGCGGCGGCAGCGCTTCGCGACGAGCCGGTCGCGCACGCGCTCCGGCTCGCAGCCGCGCGCGTCCGCGACCGGCGGGGCGACGTCCTCGCCGCGAACGCCGAGGACTGCGCGCGCGCCGAGGGTCGCCTCGACGAGGGGACGCTCGACCGGCTGCGCCTGGACGAGACGCGCGTCGAGACGCTCGCCCGCCAGCTCGAGGCGATGGCCGAGGTCCCGCCGCTCGAGCGCGAGGGGCGGTCGTGGACGCTCCCGAACGGCCTTCGGGTGAGCGAGCGGCGCATCCCGGTGGGAACGGTGGGCGCGAACTTCGAGGCCCGGCCGAACGTCGCCCTCGACGTCGCGGGCCAGCTCCTCAAGAGCCTCAACGCGGCCGTGCTCCGCACGGGTGGCGCGGCCCTCGCGACGGTCACCGTCCTCGTCGACGACGTGCTGCGCCCGGCGCTCGCCGACGCAGGGCTCCCGCCGGCGGCGGTGGGGCTCGTCCGCTCTCCCGACCGCGACGGGGCGCGGATCCTCGTCTCGCTCCCGCGGCGGATCCCGCTCGTCATCCTCCGGGGGAGCGGGGAGACGACAGCCGCGCTCGCGCGCCTCGCCGCCGAGCACGGCGTGCGCACGCTCGCGCACGCGGAGGGAGGCGGCGTC
>JAVQXS010000346.1:0-2260 GCA_033578065.1 Thermoleophilia bacterium | reverse complement strand
CGAGGTCGCCGAGGAGGAGCAGAAGCCACCAGAGCGCGAGCCGGCCCGGCGGCGCCCACCCCTTCTCGCGGAGGTCGCCGCGCCCTCCGGGCGGCGGCCGGTAGACCCGACGGAGCGGCGGCTCCCCGGGGGCGCCGTACGGCGGAGGCTCGCGCGCCTCGCTCACGCCGAGGCCGCGGCTCGCTTTCGCCGCTCGACGAGGCGGATGATTCGCATCGCGGTCTCCTCGACGGAGAGCTCGGAGACGTCGATCACCGGGCAGCCGAGCGCTCGGTGGATCTGCGCCGCGAGCTCGAGCTCCCGGTAGATGGACTCGAGCTCCGCGTAGCGCTTCCGCGGAGCCCCCATCGCGCGCACGCGCTCCGTGCGGATCTCGAGGAGCCGGTGGGGATCGATCGTGAGGCCGACGATCTTCGCCGGGTCGATCTCGAACAGCTCCCTCGGGAGCTCGATCCCCTCGACGACCGGGACGTTCGCCGTCTTATGGCCGAGGTAGCCGAGGTAGATCGAGAGCGGCGTCTTCGAGGTGCGCGAGACGCCGACGAGGACGATGTCGGCCTCGTCGAGCCCCCTCCCCGCCCCGTCGTCGTAGCGGACCGCGAACTCGATCGCCTCGATGCGCTTGAAGTAGCTCGCGTCGAGCGGCGCCCGCGCGCCCGGCTGCATCTTCGCGGCCACCCCGGCCACGCGGGAGATCGAGTCGATGGGATGCCCGAGGAGGTCGCAGTAGTGGACCCGCGCGCGCCGGCAGAGCTGGCGCATGGCGTCGCGCAGCTCCGGCTCGACGAGCGTGTACACCATGACCGCCGGCCGCCCGCGCGCCTGCTGGACGGCGAGGTGGAGATCCTCGACGCTCTCCACCCGCGGGTGACGGACCTCGACGAACTCGAGGTCCGGGAACTGCGCCTCGAGAGCGAGCACGAGCCGAGCCGCCGTCTCGCCCGTCGCATCGGAGACGATGTGGAGCTCGACCGGGGTCGAGGCGCTGCCGTGCCTGCTCATCGGGCGGAGGCTAACGCGGCGGCGCTCGCTAGGGTCTCGCCGAGATGGCGGACGTCGTGACCATGGAGAAGATCGTCTCCCTCTGTCGCCGGCGCGGGTTCGTGTTCCCGTCCTCGGAGATCTACGGCGGGCTCGCGTCCGCCTACGACTACGGGCACTACGGCGTGCTCCTGAAGGAGAACGTGAAGGCCCGCTGGTTCGAGGCCATGGTGCGCGAGCGCGACGACATCGTCGCCCTCGACTCCTCGATCATCCTCCATCCGCGCGTGTGGGAGGCGTCGGGCCACCTCGCCGGCTTCCACGACCCGCTCGTCGACTGCCGCACGTGCAAGCTCCGCTTCCGCGCCGATCGCCTCGACGAGGCCTCCTGTGGACGGAAGCCGAGCCGGCACCCGGGCGAGACGGAGGAGTGCGACCTCACGGAGCCCCGGCTCTTCAACCTCATGTTCAAGACCCGCATCGGCCCGGTCGAGGAGACGGGGATGGACGCGTACCTGCGGCCGGAGACCGCCCAGGGCATCTTCGTGAACTTCAAGAACGTCGCCCAGATCGCGCGCCGGAAGCCGCCGTTCGGGATCGCGCAGATCGGGAAGGCGTTCCGCAACGAGGTCACGACCGGCCACTTCATCTTCCGCACGCTCGAGTTCGAGCAGATGGAGATGGAGTACTTCGTCCCCCCCGCCGAGGCCGAGCAGTGGTTCGAGTACTGGGTGGGGGAGCGCGTGCGCTGGTACACGCGCCTCGGCCTGCGCGAGAGCCACCTGCGCGTGCGCCCGCACGGGCCGGATGAGCTCTCCCACTACTCCTCGCGGACGAGCGACATCGAGTACCTGTACCCGATCGGCTGGTCGGAGCTCGAGGGGATCGCCCACCGCGGCGACTTCGACCTCACCGCGCACACGAACGCCTCCGGCACGCGCCTCGAGTGGGTGGACGGGGAGACGCGGTACACGCCCCACGTCGTCGAGCCGGCCGCCGGCGTCAACCGCTCGATGCTCGCGTTCATGGTCGATGCCTACGCCGAGGAGGAGGTCGCCGGCCGTCAGCGGACGGTCCTCCGCCTCCACCCCGCGCTCGCGCCAGTGAAGGTCGCCGTCCTGCCGCTCATCCCACGGAACGCCGAGATCGCGACGAAGGCACGGGCGCTCTACGAGGACCTCCGCCGCGCCGTCGTCGCCGAGTACGACGACTCGGGGCAGATCGGCCGTCGCTACCGCCGCCAGGACGAGATCGGGACCCCGTGGGCGCTCACGATCGA
>JAVQXS010000345.1:0-2272 GCA_033578065.1 Thermoleophilia bacterium | reverse complement strand
ACTCGTCGGAGCGGACAAAGCCAGCGAGATTGCCCTCGACCTGCGAGCCGACCTTGATCGCACGAGAGCGCTGGATCGACGAGTCGGTCTCGGGCAGGTCGAGGACCTGGACGTTCGTGCGGACGATGTCGCCGGTGACGCGGAGCTTGAACTTCGGGCTCGTCTGCGGCGTGCCCTTCGCCGTCTGGCGGCCGATGGCGGCGGTGAAGAAGTTGCCGGCGTGACCTGGCACCTAGCTCCCCTCCCCCCTCGCTCGTACGCGCTTGACCGCGTGCGACTGCGCGTCGAGCTCAGCGATGAGCTTCGGGTCGGCCGTCGAGTAGTTCTTGCCAGCGGCGATGACGACGAGGGCGCCGCTCGCGTCCGTGGTCGCGAACTCGTTGACGCCCTCGGCGGTCGTATACGTGGCGCTCGCCATCGAGGGCGCCTATCGGCGCCGTACTAGAGCAGCCGCTCGATCCTGGCGATCAGCGCCTTGCGTGCCGCGGCACGGCCCTTCTCGAGGAACCCGAGCGGCGTGATCCCACGGTTCGCGCCGAATCGCGTTGCGCGCAGCTGGCCGCTCGCAGACTGCCGCCGGCGAAGTGTGGACGCCTTCACGCCACCCCGTCGAGAGGGCCCTGTGCCGCGGCTCTGGAAGCCCGCATACCAGGCGCGAGAGCGAAAGCCCGAGGCGTATCCCCGAGGGGTCGGGACGGTCGGCAGGATCTCCATCTGCGCCATGAGTCCCGTATTGCGTCTCGCTCGGGAGGCCTCGCTCGCGACACGAGCTCCCTCCTCGACGGCAGGGCGCAGGGCATCGCGTACTTGCTGCTCGATCGCGCGAGCGATCCTCTCCCCCCAGCCCGAGACCAGATCGACGCGCGCGCTGATCATGCGATCACCGCCGGGTTGTCCGCCCAGGCCGTGAGCTGCGCCTGGCAGCCCCACTCCTCGTAGTCGATCTGCACCTGCTGCAGGCGGCTGAACCAGACGCCGTTCGCGCTCGCCAGCGTCGTCTGGGCGCCCCTGAGCGCAGCCTCAAGCCGGAGCGCGAGGTCCTCGAGCGGCTCGGGATCGAGTGGGCGCTCGCCACCCGCCGCCGGCACGACCTTCGGCCAGGCCCGCACGAGCAGGCGCAGCTCCGCCACCTGGACGTTCTGCGCACGCTCGGCGATGCCGGGGCTGAACACGGAGATGACGCTCATGTCGCGGTGCTGCCCCTCGCGGAAGCCCGAGTAGACCGTGAAGTCGGGGAACTTCTCCTCGAGCAGCTCGACGACCGCCTGCCGCCAGGCCGTGAGGATGTTCGTCGCCACTACGGCCTCCGGCGGTATGGCTGCAACCGGTAGCGCACAGACGCCGGCATGCCTCCGCCGTGGAAGATGGTGTCGGTATCGGGTGTCACGATGTAGCCGGCCTGCGAGCTCGAGGCGAAGGAGCCGGGGTTCGCCGTGAGGTTCTTCACCCACTCGAGCGCCGCGAGCTTCACTACCTCGGGCACGCTCGCCATCCCCCAGTTGCCCGTCACCTGCGCCTGCCAGCCGAAGCCCGGCTGCACCGGCGAGCGGAGCGGGCCGATCGTGACGATGTCGAGGTAGGTGCCATCGTCGGTTCCGCCGTACGGCTGGAGGCGGTACTGGGAGGCGGTGAGGGTCTGCGGGCTCGAGGTGTCCGAGTAGAGCACGACGCTCGTCGCAGATCGGAGCTCGTACGGAGAGAGATCGATCCAGCCGACCCGCTCGCCGTCGACATGTCGCTCGAGCAAGGCGAAGGTGCGCGTCGCAGCTTGCGTCGGGCGAAACTCGCGCTCGCAGTGGAGCCAGATCGCCGCCGAGGCGTAGTTGACGGCATCGACGAGGATCGCATCGCGGGATCCGTCGTTCTCGTCGCGCCAGCAGTAAGATCGAGCCTCCTCGAGGGTGACGAGCGCTCGCGCGGAGAGATCGTTCATACAAGCGCCTCGGCGTGCTCGATGACGAAGGACGTCTCAGCAGCAGCGTGCGCTGCCCCCGTTCCCTGGACGTGGACGTACCACGTGCCCTCCGCCGGGGTGAAGGTGAGCTTGTAGGTGCCTGTGCTCGGTCGCGTCACCTCGGGGTCGGTACCGTAGACGTAGGAGGTCGGCGCCTGTAGGACGCCCTGGAACCGCCTCCGAGCGGTGAAGGTGACGGTCGTCGGATCGGTCAGTGGCCCCTGGTCATCCGGCACGCGGAACTCGGCCTGCACGCCGATCCGGGAGCCCTCCATGTAGACGCTCACGTCCACGTGCTGCCTATCGGGTCACTCGCAG
>JAVQXS010000344.1:0-2274 GCA_033578065.1 Thermoleophilia bacterium | reverse complement strand
GAGGAGCGGCTGGCCGCTCCGACGGGGGCGGCGGACGACGATCGTCGCCGCGCGCGCCCAGACGGAGCAGAGGGCGAGGTAGAGCGGCCGGCTCACGCGCTCGGGGAGGGCGTAGACGTCGACGAGCGTCCGCGTGTTCGTCACGAGGATGAGACCCCCGACGGACGCGCCGAGGAGGGCCGGCGTGACGTGGCGCACGAGCCAGGCGGCGAGCGGGGCAGCGGCGACGCCGCCGATGAGGAGCGCGGCGACGTACGTCCACGCGACCCCTTGGCTGCCGAGGGCGAGGAGGAAGCCGACGCTCGCGGCGAGCGCGACGAGGAACTCGCTCGTGTCGACCGACCCGATCACCTTGCGCGGCTCGTACTTCCCGGTGGCGAGGATGGTCGGGGTCGTCACGGGGCCCCAGCCGCCGCCACCGGTCGCGTCGAGGAAGCCTGCGCCGAGACCGAGCGGGGCGAGGTAGCGGCCGCGGACGTACCGGCGTCCACGGGGCTTCGGCACGCCGAAGAGCGTGAAGCGGCAGAGGATGTAGACGCCGAGCGCGAGGAGGACCCCCGACATCCAGGGACGCGCGAGCTCGGCCGAGACGGAGCTGAGGACGACGGCGCCGACGAAGGCGCCGATCGCCCCCGGGATGCCGATCCGTCGCACCGTCCGCCAGTCGACGTTCCCGAACCGCCAGTGCGAGATCCCGGCGGCGGCCGTCGTGCCGAGCTCCGCGAGGTGCACGGAGGCAGACGCGGTCGCGGGGCTCAGGCCGACCGCGAGCAGGAGGGTCGAGGACGTCGCGCCGTACGCCATGCCGAGCGCCCCGTCGACGAGCTGGGCGAGGAACCCGACGACGATGAGGACGATGAGCGTGGGCACCTTTCGTGACTATCCTTACGGAGCTAGTCGAGAATGACGAGAATGAGAGGCTAGGGAAGCGGGTCGAGCGCTGTCAAGCGAGAACCGTCGTCCCTTGGGCGGGCGAGCGGAGGGTGCGAGATGTGGGTGTCGCGGAGGACGGACTACGCCACGCGGGCGATCCTCGCCCTCTCGCTCGCGGACGGCGGCCCCCTCAAGCTCGAGGAGATCGCCCGGCGGACCGCTGTCCCTCCGTCCGTGCTCGAGCAGGTCATGCCGACCCTGCGCACCGCCGGGCTCGTGCGCTCGGAGCGGGGCCCGACCGGCGGGTACCGCTTGAACAAGGAGCCGGACGAGATCACGCTCGAGCGGGTCGTGCGCCTCTTCCAGGGCGCCCTCGCGCCGATCGCCTGCGCCACGCGGCACCACCCCGAGCCCTGCCCGATGACCGTCGGCTGCACGCTCCGGGAGGTGTGGGAGGGGGTTCGCGACGCGACGATCGCCCTCCTCGGAGGGATCACGTTCGCGGAGCTCGCCGAGCGTGCGGGCGGGCCGTGGCGCGATCCGGGTCTCCTCGCTCGGGTCGGGGAGGAGTAGATTCCCGGCGATGGCCGTCGCGACCGACCGGGAGTACGGGCTCTTCATCGGCGGCGAGCTCGTCGAGCCCGTCTCCGGCGAGGTGCGGCAGCTCCGCGAGCCGGCGACGGACGCGCCGCTCGCGCGGGCGGCGATGGCGGGCGAGGCGGACGTCGACCTGGCCGTCGAGGCGGCCCGTGCGGCGCTCGAGGGAGCCTGGGGCAAGACGACGCCGAGCGAGCGCTCCCGGCTCCTGCACGCGCTCGCGGATGCGCTCTCCGCGAGCCGAGCCGAGCTCGGGGAGCTCGAGGCGCGCAACGTCGGCAAGGCGATCTCCTCGGTGAAGGCGGAGCTCCAGCAGGCGGTGGAGGTCTTCCGCTTCTACGCCTCGGCGATCGCGACCATCGCCGGGCGAGCGAGCCCGGTCGGCGGCTCGCTCCTCTTCTACTCGCTCAAGGAGCCTGTCGGCGTCACGGGCCAGATCGTCCCCTGGAACTACCCGCTCATGATGGCGACGTGGAAGCTCGCCCCCGCGCTCGCGGCCGGCTGCTCGGTCGTCCTCAAGCCCGACCCGAAGACCCCGCTCACCGCGATCCGGCTCGCCGAGCTCGCGCGCGAGGTCGGCTTCCCGTCGGGGGCGGTCAACGTCGTCCCAGGGGACGGGCCGACGACCGGCGCGTACCTCGTGCGCCACCCCGGCGTGGACAAGGTCGCCTTCACGGGGTCGACGCGAACCGGCGGGGAGATCATGCGCCTCGCCTCCGACCTCGTGAAGCGGGTGACGCTCGAGCTCGGCGGGAAGAGCCCGAGCATCGTTTTCGCCGATGCCGACCTCCCGAGCGCGCTCCC
>JAVQXS010000343.1:0-2275 GCA_033578065.1 Thermoleophilia bacterium | reverse complement strand
GGGGCGTCGGGCGCGGCTCGGGGCTCGCCCCGCCCGCGCACCTCGTCGGCGAGCGCGCGCGGGCGCTCGAGGTCCTCGCCGCCGGCGGCCTCGTCTGCGCCTCGGCGCGCGCGCTCCTCGAGGGGATGCCGCCCGCAGAGGAGCGGCCGGCGCCGGTCCGGATCGCGCGCGGCGACGCCGTGAGCCTCGAGGGCCTCGTCGAGAGCCTCGCCCTCGCGGGGTACGAGCACGTCGAGCGGGTCGAGGAGCGCGGCCAGCTCGCGGTGCGGGGCGGGATCGTCGACGTCTTCCCGAGCACGGGACGCGAGCCTGTGCGGGTCGAGCTTCTGGGGGACGAGGTCGAGGAGCTCCGCGCCTTCTCGCCCTTCACCCAGCGCGCGCTCCGCGAGCTCGACGCCGTGACCGTCTACCCAGCGGCGGAGCGACGGCGGGACCTGAGCGACCCTGGGGACGAGGGCGACCCGGCGCGGCTCGTCCCGCCGACCGGGCGGCGCCCGGACCTCGTCTTCAAGCCGGACGACGTGCAGGCGGCGCTCGCCGAGGAGGGTCTCCCGGCGCTCGACCTCGAGGGGGCTTCCCTCCTCGACCCCTTCCCGCGCGGTCAGCGGCACGCCTTCGAGGCGCAACGGCCCGCGCTCGCCGCGCGCGGCCTCGCGGAGGCGGAGGTCGAGCTCGAGGGCCTCGTACGGCAGGGACGGCGGGTGCTCGTCGTCTTCCCCCACCGTGGGGACGCGCTGCGGACGCAGCGGCTCCTGCGGCGGGTCGAGGCCGAGGTCGTCGAGGGCACGTTCGTCCTCCCAGAGCGCCCCGGGGTCTCCTTCGTCGTGGGGCTGGCTCGACGCGGCTTCGTCTGGGGGGAGCTTGGGCTTGCCGTCCTCCCGGACGCGCAGGTGTTCCGCAAGCGTCCCCCGCGGGCCGACGCGCGGATCGGACGGGCGCTCCAGTCGTTCGCCGAGCTGCGGGTCGGCGACTACGTCGTCCACGAGGACCACGGGATCGGCCGCCTCCTCGGCTTCGAGACGAAGACCGTCGCGGGTGTCACCCGCGACTACCTCCACCTCGCCTTCCGGGGCGACGACCGCCTCTACGTCCCCCACGAGCAGCTCGCGAAGGTGACCCGCTACGTCGGCGCCGACGCGCGCCCGCCCGCGCTCTCGAAGCTCGGCGGCAAGGCGTGGCAGGCCCTGAAGAGCCGGGCCCGTGCCTCCGTCCGCGAGCTCGCGGGCGAGCTGCTCGCCCTCTACGCGCAGCGGCGTCGGGCCTCGGGGTTCGCGTACGACCTCACGAGCGACTGGCTCGAGCGGCTCGAGGCGTCCTTCCCCTACCGGGAGACGGAGGACCAGCTCCGCGCGATCGAGGAGGTGAAGGCTGACCTCGAGGCGCCGCGGCCCATGGACCGCCTCGTCTGCGGGGACGTCGGCTTCGGGAAGACGGAGGTCGCGGTACGCGCAGCCTTCGCGGTGGCCCTCAACGGCCGGCAGACGCTCGTCCTCTGCCCGACGACGATCCTCGCCGAGCAGCACTGGAGCACCTTCCGGGAGCGCTTCCGGGACTTCCCGGTGCGGGTGGAGATGGTCTCGCGCTTCCGCTCGAAGGCCGAGCAGGCGCGCATCCTCGAGGAGTTCCGGGAGGGGAAGGTCGACGTCCTCGTGGGGACGCACCGCATCCTCTCGCGCGACGTCGTGCCCCGGAGCCTCGGGCTCCTCGTCCTCGACGAGGAGCAGCGCTTCGGCGTGCGCCAGAAGGAGCTCCTGCGCGCGCTCCGGCTCGAGGTGGACGTGCTCGCGCTCTCCGCGACGCCGATCCCGCGAACCCTCCACATGTCGCTCTCGGGGCTCCGCGACATCTCGCTCATCGAGACGCCGCCCGAGGGGCGCCGTCCGATCCGGACGACGGTCGCGACGTACGACGAGCAGCTCGTGAAGGAGGCGCTCGAACGCGAGCACGCCCGTGGGGGCCAGTCCTTCTACCTCCACAACCGCGTGGAGACGATCGAGGAGGCGGCCGAGCGCCTGCGCGCGCTCGTCCCCGACCTGCGCGTCCTCGTCGCCCACGGGCGGATGCCGGAGCGCGTCCTCGAGGAGCGGATGCACGCGTTCCTCGCGGGCGAGGCGGACGTGCTCGTCGCGACGACGATCATCGAGGCCGGGCTCGACATCCCGCAGGCGAACACGCTCGTCGTCGAGCGCGCCGACCTCCTCGGCCTCGCGCAGCTCTACCAGCTCCGCGGCCGGGTGGGCCGCTCGGACGCGCTCGCGTACGCGTACCTCCGCTA
>JAVQXS010000342.1:0-2277 GCA_033578065.1 Thermoleophilia bacterium | reverse complement strand
GCGTGAGCGTGCGGATCGAGCCGACGCGGATCGAGAGCCACGGGCTCTAGCGGTCTCGCGTGCGTGGAGGGCCGTGGGTGTTGCCCCTCGATCAACCGAGCAGCGTGGGGCCAGGTCCCGACCGTCGCACCCTGCGCGACCGCGCTCAGGTCGGACGAGCCGGCGCGCAACGGATGGGACCTGACCGCGGAGTCGCGCGCTCGGCTACGCCCCGCGCACGGAGAGCACCGGGGGCAGCCTCGTCGCGACGGTGAACCACGTGCTCCCCGCATCGACGGAGCCGAAGAGCTCGCCCGAGGTCGCCCCGAAGTAGAGCTCGAGCGTGGGCCCCGACCCGACGGCACAGAACGCCTGCCGGAGGACGGTGAGGTAGGCGTTCCTCGAAGGGAGCCCGACGCTCCGCTCGATCCAGGTCGCCCCTGCGTCTCTCGTCTCGTAGATCCGTACCTTCCCGTTACAGGTCACGCGGTCGAGGTCCGCGGTGAGCGGGATGACGAAGGCCGAGTCGGGATCGTCCGGGTCGACGGCGAGCGGGAACCCGAAGTCGGACGGTAGCGCCCCGCCGATCGCGACCCAGCTCTCGCCGCCGTCGTCCGAGCGGTAGACGCCGCCGTGGAACTGCATGAAGAGCCGCGTCGGCCGCCTCGGCGCCCGCTGGAGGCTATGCACGCAGAGCGTGAGCGTGCTCGCGCGCGCCTCCTCGGGGAGGTAGCGAGGGACGAGACCCGCGTTCCCGTTCCGCCACGTCTTTCCGCCGTCATCCGAGAGCCAGACGCCAGCCGCCGAGATGGCGAGCGCGAGGCGCGAGGGGTCGCCCGGCCAGGTCGCGATCGAGTGCAGGCACATGCCGCCGGCGCCCGGACGCCACTCGGGGCGGCTCGGTTGCTCCCAGAAGCCTCGGTTGAGCTCCCACGTCTCGCCACCGTCGCGGCTCTCGAAGAGGACGCCCGGGTCACCGCCCGCGTACAGGAGTCCCTCCTCCTCGCCCGGGACCACCGTCCACAAGCGCGCGAGGGCCTGCTCCGAGCCCTCGGGGAGCGCGAGCCCCTCGGCCTGCTCCCACTCGCCGGCGCGCTCGTCGCGGAAGAAGAGCTTCGGGCCGTAGAAGGTGGAGGTGACGCAGGCGAACGTCCGACCCGTGCGCGGGTCGCGCGCGGCGTACTCGACCGGCTCGCCGGCGAAGGAGCGGGAGCGGAGCTCGAAGCTCCCGCTCTCGCCCTCGAGGACGAACAGGCCCTTCCTCGTGCCGACGAGGAGCTCGGTCATGGGCTCACCCTCCGCTGATCGAGGGGATGACGTGGATCCGGTCCTCGGGCGAGACCGGCGTCTCCTCGCGTCCCCGCGCGCCGTTGACGAAGACGTTGACGTGCTCGCGGATGCGCCGCTGCTCATCCATGATCCAGCCTCGCACCTGCGGATGCGATCGCTCGAGCTCTTGGAGCACCTCCGCGACGGTGGCACCCTCGAGGGCGAGCTCGCGGTACCCGCCTGCGAGCTCGGCAAGGGGAGCGCGGAGCTTGACGATCGCCATCGCCGGATCCTAGAGCACGTCCTCGGCGCGGCGCGCGGTTCGGAGCTCAGGCTCCGGCTCGAGCTCGAGGACGCCGTGCGGCGATCCGTACTCGGCGAGCTTGTCGAGGAAGGGCCGCGCCGGGAAGGCCTCCGGCCCGAGCACTCCGACGCCTCTCCACACGCCCGAGGCGAGGAGCTCGAGCGCGACCACGGGGTTGATCGCCGTCTGCCAGACGACCGCCTGGGAGCCGTACTCGCGCATCGACCAGGCGTTGTCCACGACGTGGTAGAGGTAGGTCCTCCGCGGAGCGCCGTCCTTCCCGATCCCCCTGACGAGCGTCCCCGCGCACGTCTTGCCGGTCATGCGCTCCCCGAGCGTCGCAGGGTCGGGCAAGCAGGCCGCCACGACGTCGCGCGGCGCCACCTCGGCCCCCTTCACGCGAATCGGCTCCTTCGAGTCGAGCCCGAGCTTGCGCAGCGTCCTCAGCACCTCGATGAACTCGTCGCCGAGCCCGTACTTGAACGTCACGCGGTTGCACTCGATCCAGCGGGGGATGAGGAGCACCTCCTCGTGCTCGACGTTCACGCACTCGACCGGGCCGATCCCCTCGGGGAAGTCGAAGACCTCGGGCTCGGAGAAGGGCTCGGTCGTGTACCAGCCGCGGTCGCGCTCCCAGATGACGGGCGGATTCAGGCACTCCTCGATCGTCGTCCAGATGGAGAACGTGGGGGCGAACTCGTAGCCCTCGACGACGAGGTTTGCCC
>JAVQXS010000341.1:0-2285 GCA_033578065.1 Thermoleophilia bacterium | reverse complement strand
CGTACGGTCGGACGGGCACCCTCGGATGCGCTGCGGCCGCGATGGCCGTATCCTCGGAGCGAGATGGTCGCCGAGACGGGCGCGCTCTCCGGGGAGGCACGGGTGCTCGGGCCCGATGGGCTCGAACGGCTCGTGGAGGCGCTGCGCGAGGGCGGCTACCGGGTCATCGGACCGACGGTGCGCGACGGCGCGATCGTGCTCGACGAGCTCTCCTCGGCCGCCGAGCTCCCGCACGGCTGGACGGCCGACCAGGAGGCGGCGACGTACCGCCTCCGTCGTCGTGAGGACGAGGCGGTGTTCGGGTGGGCTGTCGGGCCGCACTCGTTCAAGCAGCACCTCCTTCCCCCGCGGGTTCGCCTGTGGCGCGCGCGCGCGGCCGGCAGGGGCGAGCCGCCAGCGATCGAGGTGGAGCCGGCACCTGAGCGCCCGCTCGCCCTCCTCGGGGCGAGGCCGTGCGACCTCCACGCGATCGCGATCCAGGATCGCGTCCTCCTCGAGGGCCGCTACGTCGAGCGGGACTACGCGACGCGACGGAAGGACGCGCTCCTCGTCGTCGTCAACTGCGGCGTCCCCGGAGGGTCGTGCTTCTGCACCTCCATGGGCACCGGCCCTCGCGCCGCGGGCGGGTACGACCTCGCGCTCACCGAGCTCCTCGAGGGAGGGCACCGCTTCGTCTGCGAGGTCGGGAGCGAGCGGGGCACCGAGCTCCTCGCCGTGCTCCCGACGCAGCCGGCGACAGCGGAGGATCGCGCTGCCGCGCGCGCTGTCACCGACGAGGCCGCGCGGAGGATGGGCCGCGAGCTCGACACGAGGGATCTGCCCGGGCTCCTCGCGGGGAGGCTCGAGCACCCCCGCTTCGACGACGTCGCCGAGCGCTGCCTCTCCTGCGGCAACTGCACGCTGGTCTGTCCGACGTGCTTCTGCACCTCGGTCGAGGACGTGAACGACCTCGCCGACGGCTCCGCCGAGCGCTGGCGCGTCTGGGACACGTGCTTCTCGATCGAGTACTCCCACCTCCACGGCGGGAGCGTGCGGCGCTCGCCACGGGCCCGCTATCGGCAGTGGCTCACGCACAAGTTCGGAACCTGGGTCGACCAGTTCGGCACGTCTGGGTGCGTCGGCTGCGGCCGCTGCATCACCTGGTGCCCGGTGGGCATCGACGTCACCGAGGAGCTCGCCGCGCTCCGGACGGAGGGGAAGGAGGCGGGGGGTGCGCCGGCTCCCTGAGCTCATCGCCGCGTCGCCCGTGTTCGCAGGCCTCGGCGAGGAGGAGCTCCACGTGATCGCGCGCTGCGGACGGAACGTCCGCTTCGCGGAGGGGGAGCTCCTCGCGAGCGAGGGCGACCCAGCCGACACCTTCTACCTCGTGCGCCGTGGCCGGGTCGCGCTCGAGCTCCATCAGCCAGACCGCGGCGGCCTCGTCATCGATACCGCCGATCCGGGCGACGTCGTCGGCTGGTCGTGGCTCGTCCCGCCCTACCGATGGCACTTCGATGCCCGCGCTGCGGAGCCGGTCGCCGCGGTCGCCTTCGACGGCGCCTGCCTGCGCCGGCGCTGCGAGGACGATCCCTTCCTCGGCTACGAGCTCATGAAGCGGTTCGCGCAGGTCATCGTCGACCGCCTCCAGCACACCCGCTTCCGGCTGCTCGATGTCTATGGCGGTGTCGGCGCCCGCTGAGGTCGAGATCCGGGGCGCGATGACGCCGGTCCCGCACCGGGTGGTCGCGCGCGTGCAGGAGACGCACGACACGTGGACCCTCGAGCTCGAGCCTCGTGGGGATCCCATCCGGCCGCGTGCCGGGCAGTTCGCCATGCTCTACGCCTTCGGGATCGGTGAGGTGCCGATCTCGGCGAGCGCCGACGTCGAGGCGGACGAGCCGCTCACGCACACGATCCGAGCGGTCGGCGCGGTGACGAGCGCGCTCTGCTCGCTCGAGCCGGGTGACCTCGTCTGGGCTCGAGGGCCGTACGGCAACGGCTGGCCGCTCCCCGAGGCGAGGGGGCGGGACCTCGTCGTCGTCGCCGGAGGGATCGGCCTCGCGCCGCTCCGGCCGGTCGTCCGCCGTGCGCTCGCACGAAGGGACGAGTACGGCGAGCTCTCGGTGCTCATCGGGGCCCGCACGCCCGACGACCTCCTCTTCCTCCGCGAGGTCGAGGCGTGGCGGGCCCGGCTCGACGCCGAGGTGGATGTCACGGTGGACGCTGCTCCTCTCGGCTGGCGGGGACGAGTCGGGCTCGTCACGCGGCTCCTGCCGCGTGCGGTGTTCGACGCCGAGAACGTGGCT
>JAVQXS010000340.1:0-2301 GCA_033578065.1 Thermoleophilia bacterium | reverse complement strand
TCCTGAATGCCGCCATCGGCTTCACGCAGGAGCTCCGCGCGGAGCGCTCGCTCGAGGCGCTGCGAAGCCTCGCCCGAGCGCGCGCGAGAGTCGTGCGTGACGGCCGCGAGCGCGAGGTGGACGCACGGGAGCTCGTGCCCGGAGACGTCGTGCTCGTCGAGGCTGGCGCGAAGGTGCCAGCCGACTGCCGCATCCTCCACGCCGTTGCCCTCGAGACCGACGAGTCGCTCCTCACCGGCGAGTCCACGACCGTCGCGAAGACGGCGAGCCCGGTTCCCGAGGAGGCGGGCCTCGGGGACCGCGCCTCGCTCCTCTTCACCGGCACCGTCGTCACGAAGGGTCACGCCCGTGCCGTCGTCGTCGCGACGGGAGAGCGCACGGAGCTCGGTCGCATCGCGGAGAGCGTCCAGGAGCTCGGCGAGCGCGAGACGCCGCTCCAGCGGCAGCTCGCGCGCTTCGCGCACGTCATCGGCGCCGCCATCCTCGCCGCATCGTCTCTCGGGCTCGTCGTGGGCGTGGCGCTGGGCGAGGATCCGCACGACCTCTTCCTCGCCGTCGTCGCGCTCGCGGTCGCTGCGATCCCGGAGGGGCTCCCGATCGTGCTCACCCTCGTGCTCGCGATCAGCGTGCGCAGGATGGCCGGACGGAACGCGATCGTGCGTCGCCTGCCCGCGGTCGAGACGCTCGGATGCTGCACCGCGATCGGCTCCGACAAGACCGGCACCCTCACGGAGAACCGGATGACGGTGACCGAGATCCTCGCGGGCGGGAGACGGTTCCTCGTCACCGGCCGCGGCTACGAGGTCGCGGGCGAGGTGCGCGACGCGGGCTCAGGGGAGGTCGTGCGCCTCGAGGAGGGATCGCCACTCTGGTGGACGCTCGTCGCCGGAGCGCTCTGCAACGAGGCTTCGGCTGTCCCGGCGGGCGACGAGTTCGACGTGCGCGGCGACCCGACGGAGATCGCGCTCCTCGTCGCCGCAGCGAAGGCCGGTCTCTACCGGGACGAGCTCGAGGAGGAGCTCGTGCGGGTCGCGGAGATCCCCTTCGACGCGGAGGCGCGGATGGCCGTCACCTTCCACGCGCTCGACGGGGCGAGCGTCGCGCTCGTGAAGGGGGCACCGGAGGCGGTGCTCGCGCTCGGCGAGGGCGCCGAGGGGACGGGGCTCGACGCGGACGCGATCCACACCGAGGCTGAACGTCTCGCGGGGGCGGGGCTGCGGGTGCTCGCCTTCGCTCGACGGGAGCTCCCGGATCGGGCGCACGCGCACGCGCTCGCGGGCGAGGGCGTCGTCTCCGGCCTCGTCTTCCTCGGGCTCCAAGCGATGATCGACCCGCCCCGCGAGGAGGCGGTGGTCGCGGTGCGGGCCTGCCAGGACGCCGGGATCCGTGTCCTCATGATCACGGGCGACCACGCGCGGACGGCGTCGGCGATCGCGGAGGCAGTGGGGATCGCGCGCCCCGAGGACGTCGTGACCGGCATCGAGCTCGATTCCCGCTCCGACGACGAGCTCCGGCACCTCGTCCAGCGCTCGTCCGTCTTCGCCCGCGTCTCTCCCGAGCACAAGCTCCGCATCGTGCGCGCGCTGCAGGCGAACGGGGAGGTCGTCGCGGTGACGGGCGACGGGGTGAACGACGCGCCCGCGTTGAAAGCGGCCGAGATCGGCGTCGCCATGGGGCGCTCGGGCACGGACGTCGCCAAGGAGGCGGCGGAGATCGTCGTCACGGACGACAACTTCGCGAGCATCGTCGCCGCGGTGCGGGAGGGGCGCGTCGCCTTCGACAACGTGCGCAAGACGACCTTCTTCCTCATCTCGAGCGGCGCGGCGTCGATCGTCGCCGTGCTCGCGAGCATCGTGCTCCGCTTCCCGCTCCCCTTCCTCCCGACGCAGCTCCTGTGGTTGAACCTCGTGACGAACGGGGTCCAGGACGTCGCCCTCGCCTTCGAGCCGGGGGAGAAGGACGTCCTCGAGCGCCCTCCCAGGCCGCGGCGCGAGGGGATCGTCTCCCGTGTCCTCTGGGCGCGAACGGCGGTCGCGGGGCTCGTCATGGCAGTCGGAACGCTCGCGCTCTTCCTCCACGAGTGGTCGCAGACGGACGACCTCGACCGCGCGCGGACGGTCGCGCTCACGACGATGGTGCTGTTCCAGGCGTTCCACGTCGGCAACTGCCGCTCGGAGCACGGGTCGGTCGTCTCGAAGAGCCCGTTCTCGAACCGGTTCCTCTTCCTCGGCACGGCGGCGGCGCTCGGGATCCACGCCGCCGCCCTCTACCTCCCCCCGACCCAGTACCTCCTCCGCGTCG
>JAVQXS010000339.1:0-2314 GCA_033578065.1 Thermoleophilia bacterium | reverse complement strand
CGAGCACCGTCTCGGCGTCCGGCTGGGCGAAGATCGTCCGCACAATGGTCGCGACAGCCGTCCGAGCCGCAAGCGAACGAGCGCTCGCGTGCCCGACGGAGCGCTCGGGCCGCGTCACTACAATCCGCCGGGCTCCATGAACGTCCTCGTCTACGTCTCGGACGCGCTCCGCGTCGACCATCTCGGCTGCTACGGCGCTCGCTTCCTCAACACGCGCACGCTCGACGAGCTCGCCGCGGGCGGCGTCCGCTTCGACCAGGCGATCAGCGCCGCGCCCTGGACGGCGCCCTCGACGACGTCGCTCGTCACCGGCCTCTACGCGCACCGCCACGGCTACCTCCACTGGGACGCGCCTCTCGACGCGAGGATCGAGACCGTCTTCCGCGCCTTCGCCGCCCACGGCTACGAGGTCGGGAGCTTCGTCTTCGACCGCGACTACCTCTTCAAGGACCTCCCCGAGGCGAACGTCCTCGGCACGAGCGAGACGCTCGACGGCGCGTTCGAGTGGCTGCGCGCGAATCGCAGGAGGCCGTTCCTCCTCTACTTCCACAGCTGGGCGACGCACATGCCCTACGACGTCCTCCATGCGGAGCGCCAGGAGTGGCTCGCTGCGAAGCAGGAGGTGATCGCGGGCATCCAGTCCGACTCGGCGTCGGCGCTCGAGGCGCTCCGCGAGGCGTACCGGCAGGCGGTGGAGCGGCAGTCGGAGGTGCTCGTCGCCTCGCTGCTCGAGGAGCTCGACGCGCTCGGGCTCCGCGAGCGGACCCTCCTCGTCTTCACCTCCGACCACGGCGAGTCGTGGGGCGAGCGCTTCGCCGACAAGCGGGACGTGCAGGGCGTCTACCACCTGCACGGGGCGACGCTCTACGACGAGATCGTGCAGGTCCCGCTCCTCCTCTCCGCCCCTGGCCGGCTCGAGCCCGCCGTCGTGCGCAGCCAGGTGCGCACGGTCGACCTCGCGCCCACCGTCCTCGACCTCGCTGGGCTCCCGGCGGCAGGCGTCGACGGCATCTCGCTCTCGCCGCTCGTCGAGGGGGTGGAGTCGGGCGATCGCGACGCCCTCATCGCCGGCACCGACCGCGGGCGGCTGACGAAGCTCGCCGTCCGTCGCCCGCCGTGGAAGCTCATCCTCGAGATCGAGACGGGGGAGGAGGAGGCGTACCGCCTCGACCTCGACCCCCGCGAGCGCGAGCCCCGCGACGACGCTCCGCCCGAGCTGCGCGCGCTCCTCTTCGAGGAGCTCGCGAGCGTCGAGCGCCACGAGCTCACGGCCGAGGAGGAGGCCACGGTCGTCAAGCGCCTCTCCGACCTGGGGTACCTGTGACGAGCCTCACCGAGCTCTACGAGCGGATGCTCCTCATCCGCCGCTTCGAGGAGACGCTCCTCGAGCTCTTCTCCCAGGGGAAGCTCGTGGGGACGACGCACACGTACATCGGCCAGGAGGCGAACGGCGTCGGGGTCATCGACCACCTCGACCCGGAGCTCGACGTCGTCTTCTCGAACCACCGCTGCCACGGCCACTACCTCGCGTTCACCGACGACGCCTACGGGCTCCTCTGCGAGGTGATGGGCCGCGCGACCGGCACGTGCGGCGGCAAGGGCGGGAGCCAGCACCTGTGCAGGGGGAACTTCTACTCGAACGGGATCCTCGGGAGCATCGTCCCGGTCGCGACCGGGATCGCCCTCGCCGAGAAGCAGAAGGGCACGGGCGCCGTCTCGACCGTCTTCCTCGGGGACGGGACGCTCGGGCAGGGCGTCGTCTACGAGTCGCTCAACATGGCCGCGCTCTGGTCCCTCCCGGTGCTCTTCGTCGTCGAGAACAACCACTACGCGCAGTCGACCCCGATCGAGCTCGAGCTCGCCGGCTCCATCCGCGCGCGCGCGGAGGCGTTCGGCATCCCGACCGACGAGCTCGACACGACCGACGTCGAGGAGATCCACGCCGCGGCCGGCCGGGCGGTGGCCCACGTGCGGGAGACGGGCGGGCCCTTCTACCTCGTCCTCCACACGTACCGCTTCAGCCCCCACTCGAAGGGCGACGACACGCGCGACCCGGCGGAGATCGAGGAGCGCCGGACGCGCGACCCTCTGCTCGTCGCAGGTCGGCGACTCGACCCGTCGGAGCGCGAGGCGATCGCAGCACGGGTCGAGGAGCGTCTCCAGGAGGTCGTCGCCGCCGCGGAGGCGGCCCCCGAGGCGAGCCCGGAGGCGGCGGTGCGATGAGCGTGGCGCCCTCTCGCCGCTGCGTCCAGGTCCTGAACGAGGCGCTGCACGAGCTCTTCGCCACCCGGGACGACGTCGTCCTCCTCGGCGA
>JAVQXS010000338.1:0-2323 GCA_033578065.1 Thermoleophilia bacterium | reverse complement strand
GCCCACTGGCTGTACCAGGTGAAGGGAGTCGCGGCGACGATCTACGAGGCGTCTTCCCGTGCCGGCGGTCGGTGCTGGTCGCTCCGCGGCGTCTTCGACGACGGCGTCGTCGTCGAGCACGGCGGCCAGCTCATAAACACCGAGCACACGGCCGTGCGGGGCCTCGCGGCGCGGCTTGGCCTCCGTCTCGTGGAGGTCTCGGGGGGCGCGTACCGGGGCTGGGTCGACCGCTACTGGATCGACGGCGCGGACTATCCCTACGAGGCGGCGAACGCGGACTGGGGCGTCGTCTCGCGCGCGATGCGGGCAGCGCTCCGGGCTGCGCCGTACCCGCAGACGGTCGACAGCCACACCCCGGAGGGCGTCGCGCTCGACGCCACGTCGGTGAACGAGTGGCTCGCGGCGAACGTCCCGGGAGGGCTCGGGAGCCGGTTCGCGAAGCTCATGCGGGCGAACGTCGTCGCGAAGTACGGGCTCGACCCCGACGAGCAGTCGGCGCTCAACCTCGTCACCGCGCGATCCGCGAGCTCGACCTCGGCGCGAACGGGAAGCTCCACGTCCAGCTTCGCTCGCGACCGTGGGCGCTCGCCGGCTACGGGGGAACGGCGTACACCGACCTCGGCTCCTTCCAGTGCGGGTGGGACGAGACGTCGGCGACGACGAGGCCGAAGGGCGTCTACGTCTTCTTCCCGGGCGGACGACAAGCGAGAGCGTGGCGTGGGTCCGCGTTCGGGACGCCGCCTCCGCGCGAGGTCGAGACGTACCTCGCGCAGGGCGACGCGGTCTTCCCCGGCCTGCACGCCGCGTACACGGGCACCGCCTACCGAGACGCCTGGCCGCTCCACCCGTGGTCGCGCGGCGCGTACACCTGCCCGCGCCCCGGGCAGTACACGAGCCTGCACGGGGCCGCAGCGAAGCCGGAAGGGAACACCTTCTTCGCCGGGGAGCACACGAGCGTCGACTTCTTCGGCTACCTCGAGGGTGCGGTTCGCTCCGGCGAGCGCGCGGGCCGGGAGCTGGCGCGGAGCTAGGAGGCGAGCCTCGCCGTCGGCGCCGGACGGGTTCGACGGCGGACGCCGAGGAGCTCGCGGTCGAGGGCGAGGAGGAGCTCGGGCCGATCTCCGTCTCGGAGGACGGAGAGGAGCGCACGGCGCGCCGCCTCCGCGCAGACGGGGCCCGCCTCCCCCCCGTCCGCGACGGCCAGGAGGTGCCCGTGGAGCTCCTCTCGCGCGGGCCCTGGCTCCTCGAGTAGCACGGCGCAGCGCATCGGCCACGTCTCCCCGAGGAGCGCAGCGAGCGACGCGCGGAGCTGCTCGCTGCGGTAGGGCTCGTTCTGGAAGAGCGAGAGCTCCCAGCGGTCGAGCGCCTCGGCGAGGTCGGGGTCGCCGTCGGCCTCGCCGAGCGCCGCGAGGGCCGCAGCCGCGATCGGCGCCCGGAACGCGTCGAGGCGTGACGGCTCTCCCGGCGGCTGCGTCGCGGCGATGGGAAGGGCGGGACGGATTCCGAAGGGCCGGCCGTCGAGCGTCTCGAAGAGGACGGGCCCCGCAGCGAGCGCCGCGCCCGTGGCGAGGCGGATCGCGCTCACCGCATCCGCGACCTCTGCGGGCGCGTCCGGCGGATCCTCGCCGGCTGCGAGGTCACGCCGGAGCTCGATGACGCACGTTCGGTCGAGCTCGCGCCCGAAGAGCGGTGGGAGCAGGCCCCGAGCCTCGGGCCAGTGCCCCGAGAGCTCTCCCGCGACGGAGAGGCGAACGGTGAGGCCGGACGCGAGCTCGCTCGGCTGCGAGAGCGACAGCCCCACGAGCGGGGCGATGGCGACGTAGCGGCGCCGCTCGGCGAGGAGCGTCGACTCGAAGCGCGCGTACGCGTGCTCGAAGGCCTCGTCGTCCCAGTCGAAGCCCCCGCAGGCCTCGGCGGTCGCGGTGAGCAGGCCCAGGAGCACCGTTCGGAAGAGGGCGTCCTCCTCGGTCGCGCCGGGACCCGCGTGCGCGCGCGCGAAGATCGTCGCTGCGGGCTCCCTCCGGAGCTCCTCGATCGCGATCCGGGCGTCCGCGAGCGTCCGCAGCGAAGCCTCGCGCTCCTCGATGAAGGGCCGAACGAGCGGCCGGAGCTCGTAGAGCGCCGGGCCGCCGCGCTGCGGGTGCTCCTCGAAGGCGAACGGAAGCTCGGCTCCCTCCTCGAGGGCGCGACCGAGGAAGACGAACGAGCCGAGCACGAACGCTCGCAGGAAGGGGTAGAGGTGCGGAGCGCGCACAGGCACGGCTCCGGGTACGCGCTCGAGCGCAAGAGTCCTCCGCCGCGGTTTCCCGACGCCCGCGTTGCT
>JAVQXS010000337.1:0-2356 GCA_033578065.1 Thermoleophilia bacterium | reverse complement strand
GGACGTCGAGCGGGAGTGACCGTCCTCGACACCTACGCCTGGCTCTGGTGGGTCGACGGCGACCCACGGCTCTCCGACCGGGCTCGGTCCGCGATAGACGCGAGCGACAAGCTCCTCGTCTCCGCGATCAGCGTCTGGGAGCTCGCGACGCTCGAGCGGATCGGGCGGCTGAAGCTCATCTCAGACACGAGAGTCTGGATCCGACGAGCGTTGGCCCAGCCGAGAGTCGTCCCGACCGCCGTGACGCCCGAGGTGGCGCTCACAGCGGGATCTCTGCTCCCGCCGTTCACGGAAGATCCGGCCGACCGGATCATCTACGCAACCGCCTTGGCGAAGGACACTCGCCCCGTGACCGGAGACCCGCGTATCGCGCGATACGACCGCGAGCGCGTCGTCTGGTGAAAGCCCGGTGAGCATCCCGCTCGACCGCTCGACCGTCTGGCCGTACGAGGACGGCGAGCCGGGCGCGTTCTCGTACGCGCGCTTCTCGAGCCCGACCGTCGCCGAGGCGGAGCGCGCCCTCGGGGAGCTCGACGGAGGCGAGGCGCTCCTCTTCGCCTCGGGCACAGCGGCCTCCGCGGCGGTCGTCCTCGCCCTGCTCGCTCCCGGAACGACGGTCGCCCTCGCCGAAGGCGCGTACTACGGGACGGGCGCCCTCCTCGAGGAGCTCGCGCGCTGGGGCGTCTCGCACGTCGGGTTCGACCAGACCGGCCCGCCGCCCGACGGTGCCGACCTCGTCTGGCTCGAGGCGCCCTCGAACCCCTTCCTGACGATGCCCGACTTCGAGGCGGCAGCCGCCCATCCGGCGCTCGTCGTCTGCGACGCGACGGTCGCGACGCCGCTCAACCTCCGCCCCCTCGAGCGCGGCTGCGACCTCGTCGTCCACTCGGCGACGAAGCTCCTCGCCGGGCACGACGACGCGCTCGTCGGCGCGGTCGTCGCGCGCGACCGGCAGATCGCCGCTCGCCTCCGCGAGCACCGCACGCGCACCGGCGCCATCTGCGCGCCCGACGTCGCCTGGCTCCTCCTCCGCGGACTCGCGACGCTCGAGGTGCGGCTCGCCCGCCAGACGGAGAGCGCGCGCCTGATCGCCGAGCGGCTGCGCTCCCACCCTGCGGTCGCGACCGTCCGCTACCCGGGCTTCAGCGCGCTCCTCTCCTTCGACGTCTCGGACGCGGCGGCGGCGCGCCGGGTCGAGACGGCGACGCGCCTCATCGTCAACGCGACGAGCCTCGGCGGCGTCACCTCGCGCATCGAGGCGCGCTCTCGCTGGGAGGGCAACCGTGTCCCGCCAGGGCTCCTCCGGCTCTCCGTGGGCGTCGAGGATCCGGAGGCGCTCTGGGCCGACCTCGAGCAGGCGCTCGCTCGGGCCTGAGATGGGGCTCCTCGACCGCATCCGAGACCGGGGAGCGCCGCGCACGGCGGCCGAGGCCGATCGCCTCGCGCTCCGCCAGCTCGCAGCGCGGGGCGCCGACCTCGCCCGAGCGAGGCACGTCGTCCACGTCCTCTCTGCCGCCGACCGGGAGCGAGCAGAGGCGGCCGCCGAGGCGGCCCGCGAGCTCGGCTACGAGGTCGCGATCGAGCCGCCGGGCGCGGAGGGCGGCGAGTGGACGATCCGCGCCTCCGGCGAGCGGGTGCTCGCGCCCGACACGGTCAGCGCCTTCCGGGCGGCGTTCGAGCGGATCGCGGAGACGACCGGCGCGGCGTACGACGGCTGGGAGGCCGCGCCCCGCCCCTGAGCGCGCCGGCCCGGATCTGCCTAACGTCCACGAGGCTCCCTCGCATGGCGCACGCTTCTGCGCGGTCGCCGCCCCGCTCGACAGACGCGCTGCGTAAGGTCCTCGGCGTGCGGATCTGCTCCCTCCTTCCGAGCGCGACGGAGCTCATCTGCGACCTCGGCCTCGAGGACGCGTTGGTCGGCGTGTCCGCAGAGTGCCGGTGGCCTCCGACGGTGATCGGAAAGCCCGTCGTCACCGCTGCGCGGATCGACTCGGCAGCGCTCTCGTGCGTCGAGATCGACCTCGCCGTACGGCAGGCGCTCCGCGACGGCTCCTCCCTCTACACCATCGACGCCGAGCTCATCGACGCGCTCCGGCCGGACGTGATCGTGACCCAGGACCTCTGTGCCGTGTGCGCGGTCTCAGGCGACGAGCTCGCGTCGGCGTGCCCGGTCAAGGCGGAGGTCGTGTCGCTCGATCCGCGAACACTCGACGACGTCGCCGACTCCGTCCGCACCCTCGGGCGCGCCCTCGGGGTGCCCGAGCGCGGCATCGCGATCGCGGGCGAGATGCGCGAGCGCATCGCGGAGGTGGCAGCGGCGACCTCGGGGCTCCCGCACGTTCGCGTCTTCTTCGCC
>JAVQXS010000336.1:0-2357 GCA_033578065.1 Thermoleophilia bacterium | reverse complement strand
GTCCGCGCGTACCGCTCCGACCTACGGGCGTTCGCGCGCTGGCTTGCGAGCCGCGGGCTCCCGGCCGAGGAGGTAGACGCGGCCGCGCTCGCAGCGTGGGCGACGGAGCTCGGAGGCCGTCGGAGCCGCCTCTCCCCCGCCTCGATCGCCCGCCGGCTCGCGGCCGTGCGGAGCTTCCTCCGCTACGTGAACGGGCCGACGCGGGTCCCCGAGGGGATCCCGACGCCGCGTCGCGGACGTCCGCTGCCAGAGGTCCTGAAGGTCGCCGAGATCGAGGCCCTCCTCGCCCGGGTCGAAGGCGGCTCTCCCCTCGCGCTCCGCAACCGCGCGCTCCTCGAGCTCCTCTACTCGGCCGGGCTCCGGAGCGCCGAGGCAGTCGCCCTCGACCTCGGAGACGTCGACTTCGACCGGGAGACGATCCACGTCCGCGGCAAGGGCGGCAAGGAGCGCGTCGTCCCGCTCGGAGAGGAGGCTGCGTACCGGCTCGCCCGCTACCTCCGCGACGGTCGTCCCGCGCTCGTCCGTGCCGCCGCGGATGCCGTCTTCCTCTCCGCCCGAGGACGCCGGCTCGATACGAGCGTCGTTCGCCGCCTCGTGCGCCATCCCCACCGGCTCCGGCACGCCTTCGCCACGCACCTCCTCGAGGGCGGCGCCGACCTGCGCACGATCCAGGAGCTCCTCGGCCACGCCTCGCTCTCGACGACGCAGGTGTACAGCCACGTCGACGCGCGACGCCTCCGGCGCGTCTACGACCGCGCCCACCCGCGGAGCTGACGGCTACCGCCGCGGGAGCGCGACCGTCGGCACGCCTTACGGCCTCGGTCATCCGGAGGACGGCCGGATCCGCGGTGGCGATGCGGTCGGTGGAGCTCGCGGCCGCGACGAGGACGCAGTCCGCAAGCGACACCTCGCTCACCCGTCGGCGGTCGTGACACGCCCGGAGCTCTGCTGCCCTCCAGGCCTGCGACGCCGACACCGGGATCACCGTCAGGGGCAGAGAGCCGACGATCGCCTCGAGCTCGCCTCGCGCGAGCGCGCGTCGCCGTAGGACGTGCTGGGGTCCCTCAGCGGGGTTCATGACAGGGATCGCGCAGTCGTGTGACCTGAGCAGCCTGCGAACGTCCGGCGCCGCCACTTCTCCCGCGAGGAACGCGATGAGCGCGTACGCGTCTAGGAGCGTCGCCACCGGCGCCCTTCGATCCTCGTCTCCGCCTCACGCTCGAGTCACCGAAGCTCCTCGGCCGAGACGCCAAGCCTCCCCCGGAGGATGCCCTCGCCGGCGGCGATGGGGTCGTCGGGTGCCGGGCGCAGGACGACCTCGTCTCCCCGGTCCTCGAGCTGGAGACGACGCGTGCCCCAGCGCCGTCGGATCTCTGCCGGCACGGAGATCTGCCCGCCCTTCGAGATCATGAGCACTCTCACGTCTCATGAGGGCTACCTCATGAGAGATCACGGCCGGCAGGCGGGAAAGCGCCCGAAGATCTCGCGCTGGAGCGCGGTCATCCGCTCCTCGTGCGCGCGGTGGGCGGGATTCTCCGGGTCGAAGTCCGGGAGACCGTCGCCCTCCCAGGTCACGTCCGGCGTGACCCCCGGACCGCTCACGGAGAGCCGGTAGCGCCGCCCGTGCGCAGCCGGTCGAAGCTCACCCGTGTGCGCCCGATGCGGGACGAAGCCGTAGCAGAAGCCTCCGGTCGGCCTGCGCGCGACGAAGCCGTTCTCCCGGCGCCAGCCCGAGCCGAGCGCCGAGTCGAGGACGTCGAGGTAGAGGACGCGCCCGTGCGGGTCGAGGGGCTCCCCGGCCGGTGTCGTCGCGAACCCGTGGATCGGTCGGCCTCGGTACGTGAGCCGGCCGAAGAGGTGGTGCCAGCGACCGTTGTACGACCAGTCCGTCCACGCCTCGATGACGGCGATCGGGCCAATCCAGTGCGAGAGCCGGAGCTCCATCGCGCCGTGCCCCGGCTTCCAGGGAGGCAGGCCGTAGTTCGCCTGGCTGCGCCGCCAGCGCTGGAGCGCCCAGTGCGAGCCGTCGGGCGCCGTGCACGCGGCGACGAGGTAGGGGAGCGCAGGGCCACGGTAGGGCCCGCAGACGTTGCGGAACGTCTTCCACACGGGTCGCCCCATGCTCCCCCAGCCTCCGGAGTAGTCGACCTCGAACGCGACCTGGGGACGCTGGGGGTGCGGCGCGACCGCGTTCACCGCCCCCCAGGCGAGCACGCGCCAGAGCCGGCCCCGGGCGTGGTAGGTGACGAGCGCCTTCCCCGCAGCCGAGACCGCGAGTCGCTCGCTCGAGGTGTCGCGCGCGAGGAGCTGCGAGGCCTGCGCGTCCGGGGCCATGCCTCCTGCGAGCGCTGCGGCGG
>JAVQXS010000335.1:0-2382 GCA_033578065.1 Thermoleophilia bacterium | reverse complement strand
CGACGTAGTCGGCGGGCGCGGGAAAGCGGACCTCGTGGTGCCGATCGAGGTCGATCGCGTGGAGGGCGTCGGCTGCGACGGCGAGGAGGCCGCTCGTCGCGACGAGGTACCAGGGGCTCGTCACCCGTGGCTTGTTCAGGCGAATGCCGACGAGGGTGGCGAGGACGGCCGCGATCGGGAAGAGCTGGTACCAGCGGTCGTAGTACGCGCTCTCCCGCGGCAGCGAGAGGTACGCGAGCGCGCTCGTGCCTGCGATGAGGAAGAACGCGCGATGGGGTCGCGCGAGGGTCACGCCGTGCGTATCGGCACGACGCCCCGCCAGGTCAAGGGCTCAGCTGGCCAGCGGCGGGGAAGCTACGAGCGAGCCCACCCAGCGAGCGCCTCGACGATCGAGCGCAGCCTCTTGCCCTCCGGCGTGACGACGTACTCGACGAGCGGGGGCCGCGAGTCGCGCACCTCCCGCCGCAGCACGCCCGCCCGCTCGAGCTCGGCGAGGCGCTGGGCGAGGGTGCGCGGCGGCACCTCGCCGAGCGCCTGTCGGAACTCGCTGAAGCGCGTGCACCCCTGGGTCGAGGCGTAGAGGATCGAGACCGCGTACCGGCGCTCGAGGAGGCTCGCCGCCCGACGCACCTCCTCGGGCACCGGCGCGCAGGTCTTACACCGCGGCATGGGCCTCCACCGGCTTCTCCTCGAGCGCGAGCGCGAGCACCTCGTCGATCGACATCACCGGGTGGAAGGCCACCTCCTGGCGCACGCGCTCGGGGATATCCTCGAGGTCGGCGCGGTTGCGCTCGGGGATGATGACGTCGGTGATCCCCGCCGCGTGGGCGGCGAGGGCCTTCTGCTTGAGGCCGCCGACCGGCAGGACGCGCCCCTGGAGCGTGATCTCGCCGGTCATCCCCACCGTGTGCTTCACCGGTCGCCCGGTGAGGAGCGAGGCGAGGGCGGTCGCGATCGTGATCCCAGCGCTCGGGCCGTCCTTCGGGATCGCCCCCGCCGGCACGTGCACGTGGAAGGAGCGGCTCGCGAACGCCTCCTCGTCGATGCCGAGCTCGGCGGCGCGCGCGCGGATCGCCGAGAGCGCGATCTGCGCCGACTCCTTCATCACGTCGCCGAGCTGCCCGGTGAGGACGAGCTTGTCGCCGTTCCGGTGGGACGTCGCCTCGATGAAGAGGACGTCGCCGCCGGTGAGCGTCGCCGCGAGCCCGGTGGCGACGCCGGGCACCGCTGTCCGCTCCGCGGTCTCGCGGAAGTACTTCTGCCGGCCGAGCGCCTCGCGCACCGTCTCCGGCGTCACCTCGATCGGCGGCGCCACCTCGCCGGAGGCGATCTTCGTCGCCGTCTTGCGCAGGAGCGTCCCGAGCTCGCGCTCGAGCTGCCGGACGCCGGCCTCGCGCGTGTACTCGGTGATGACGAGCTCGATCGCCTCCTCGCTGATCGTCACCTCGTCCTCGCGGAGGCCGTTGCGCTCACGCTGCCGCGGCCAGAGGTAGTCGCGGGCGATGGCGATCTTCTCGTCCGTCGTGTAGCCGTCGAAGCGAATGACCTCCATCCGGTCGAGGAGCGGGCGCGGGATCGTGTCGGTCGTGTTGCCGGTGGCGATGAAGAGGACCTCGGAGAGGTCGAGCTCGACGTCGAGGTAGTGGTCGCGGAAGGAGTGGTTCTGCGCCGGGTCGAGCACTTCGAGCAGCGCCGAGGAGGGATCGCCGCGCCAGTCGGCGCCGACCTTGTCGACCTCGTCGAGCATGATCACCGGGTTCATCGTCCCCGCGTCGCGGAGCGCGCGCACGAGGCGGCCTGGGAGCGCGCCGATGTACGTGCGCCGGTGCCCCCGGATCTCCGCCTCGTCGCGGATGCCGCCGAGCGACATGCGCACGAACTCGCGCCCGGTCGCGCGGGCGATCGACTCCCCGATCGACGTCTTCCCGGTGCCGGGCGGGCCGATGAGGGTGAGGATCGCCCCCGAGCGCCGGTCGGGCTCGATGCCGCGCTCCTTGCGGAGCTTCGCGACCGCGATGTACTCGACGATCCGATCCTTCACGTCGTCGAGGCCGGCGTGGTCGGCGTCGAGCACCTCCCGGGTGTGCTGCGGATCGAGCCGCTCCTCCGAGCGCTTGTTCCAGGGGATCGCGAGCAGCCAGTCGAGGTAGTTGCGGATGACCGTCGCCTCGGGGGTCTGCTCGCCCATGCGCTCGAGCCGGGAGAGCTCGCGCTCGGCCGGCTCGCGCACCTTCTCGGGCATCTGCGCCTCGGCGATCTTCTGCCGGTACTCCTCGACGACGGAGGCCTCGTCCTCGCCGAGCTCCTTCCGGATCGACTCGAGCTGCTTGCGGAGGATGAACTCCCGCTGCTGGCGCTCGACGCCTGACTCGACGTCCTCCT
>JAVQXS010000334.1:0-2383 GCA_033578065.1 Thermoleophilia bacterium | reverse complement strand
CGCCGTGCGGGCGCTCAGGGACGCCGAGGCTGCGTGAGCGGGGCAGCAGCGGCTGCGACCGCTCCTCGCGACTCGAGGGCTCGGATCAGCCCGAGATGAGCCAGAGCGCGCGCTGCGGCGTCGAGAGCCACTCGACGCCCTCCTCGGTGACGAGGACGTCCTCCTCGAGGCCGAGGTAGCCGCGACCGGGCACGGCCGTCCCGACCTCGAGGGCGAAGACGTTGCCGACCTCGACCGTGCCGAGCGGCGCCGAGCCGTAGCGTTCCCAGCGCGGGCCGAGGATCGTGCCGCCGTCGTGCGCCGAGCGGCCGAGCTGGTGGCCGAACGCGTACATGGGCTCGGGGAAGCCCGCGGCGACGAGCGTCGAGCGCGCGGCGGCGTCGACCTGCCAACCGGTCGCGCCCGGCCGGAGCTCGGCGGCACCGGCATCCATGGCAGCCCACAGCGCCTGCCATGCGCGGACGACCTCGGGCGGCGGCGACGTCTCACCCTCGTCGAGGAGGTACCACACCCGCTGGAGGTCGCTTCCGTACCCGTCGCGGACGACGCCGAAGTCGATGTGCACGAGCTCGCCGCGCCGCGCCCGCAGCGCGCTCGGCGCGCTGTGGCCGACGACCTTCTCGGGCCCCGCGTTCACCGCCGGGCAGTGCTCGGCGCTCCATGCGTAGCCGAGGCCGCGCGCCGCGACCTCGGCGTGCACGAGCGCGGCGATCTCGACCTCCTGCCTGCCCGGGGCGAGCGCGCGGGTGACGAGGTCGAAGATCTCCTCGGTCTCCCGGATCGCGCTGCGGATGCGCTCGAGCTCCGTGGTTGACTTCCGGCCTCGGAGCGCGTTGACGATCGCCTCGGAGGAGACGAGCCGGCTCGCGTACGGCGTCCCGCGGAGCGTGTCGAGGAGGACGAGCCAGAGCCCGTGGGTGAGCCCGTCTGCCGCCGGGTCGCTCTCCGAGTAGTTGACGGCGATCGTCCGCGGCTCGATGCGCGCGATCGCGGCCCGCAGCTCGGGGCGGATGCTCTCGTCGTAGGCGATGACCTCGTCGTAGGCTCCTGTCTGCCGAACGCTGTCGGCGTCGAAACGGCCCACGATCGCGATCGTCTCGCCCCTCGACGAGACGAGGAACGCCCCCGTCCAGGCGCTGTACGTGCCCGCGATGAGATCGAGGCAGGGGTCGTGCGTGAGCATCGTCTCGCGGACGAGCGTCAGCCAGAGGTCGACGCCCTCCTCGCGCAGGATCTCGATCGCTTGACCGACCTTCTCCCGGACGAGGGCGGCGTCGGAGCTCACGGAGCGTCTGCTCCGCCCACGGAAGCGGGAGCGCAGGCGGCGGGGAGCACGCGGCGACGATAGCCGAGGTCAGAGCCGGAGGAGGACCTCGAGGGCGTAGTAGCCCGGAACCGGCGCCCGTGGGGCTCGCAGGGCGCGGAGGAGCCGCGGCCTCCTCGCTAGGGAGCCGCCGACCCGGAAGAGGAGCGGGTCGGCGAGGGGGAACCAGAGGAGCCGGCGCTCGAGGGCTGCGATCCGGAACCCGCTCTCGCGCAGGAGCGCGCGGAACGCCTCGAGGTCGGTGTACTCGCGCAGGTGCGAGGGGTCGAGGACCGGCTCGCCGTCGCGGCTGCGGAAGTACCAGGCCCACGGCTTCTTGTACACGGTCGTGAGGTAGGCGATGCCGTCGGGGCGGAGGAGGCGACGGATCTCGGCGAGGTACGCACGCTCGTCGGGAACGTGCTCCATCACCATCGTCGAGACGACGACGTCGAGGGAGCCGTCCGGGATCTCGGGGACGGCCTCGGCGGAGGCGACGATGGTCGTGATCCACGGGAAGCGCTCGCGGACGCGGGCGAGGCGCTCTGGCTCGAGATCGACGGCGTAGACGGGCACGCCCTCGGTGATCGCGCCCGTGCGGGCGAGCGCGTCGAAGAGCGGCCCGTCCCCGCAGCCGAGGTCGGCGAGCGCGAGCGGCCCGGGCGGCAGCGAGCGCGCGAGCAGGGACGGGAGCGGGGCGTCGAAGTGCCGGGCTCGTCGCGTGTAGCGCTCGGCCACCCGCCGAGCTTACGCGCCGCCGGGGCGACAGTCGCCCGTCTCGCCCTCGCAGCAGCCGAGCTTGAGGCGGCAGCGCGGGCACTGGAGGGTCCCGTGGCGCCACTCCATCGCCGCGCCGCAGCGCAGGCAGGTCTCGGTCGCCTCGGGGCGAGGCTCTCCGGCCATAGGGGCACGGTAGCGCCCAGGAAGGACGGGCTACGATGACCCCTGCGGCGCCGTGGCCGAGTGGTTAGGCAGAGGCCTGCAAAGCCTCGTACAGCGGTTCGAGTCCGCTCGGCGCCTTGATTAGCTCTGGCCTCGAATGCGCGGCGTGGAGGGAGCTCGAGAGCTCTCATCCGTCAC
>JAVQXS010000333.1:0-2391 GCA_033578065.1 Thermoleophilia bacterium | reverse complement strand
GGCGCTCGCGTCCGCGTTCCTCGACGTCGCGGCCCGGCCTCGCAGCGCTCAGGCGAGCGGCGCGATGTCCGAGCGCGCGACGAGCTCGACGACGTCCCGAGCCGCCGAGGCGTAGGGGTAGAAGACGCGGTCGGCTCCCGCCGCCCGTAGCCGCTCCCCGTCCGCCCGGTGGTGCGCCGCCACGGCGACGCGCCCGGCGAAGCCGACGTGGCGGAGACCAGCGAGGAGCGCGAGGTTCGTGTCCGTGCGACGGATCGTGCTCACGATCCAGCCGGAGTGCGGGAGCGGGAGGATCGTCGCCAGCTCGGGGTCCTCGGCGTCCGCGTAGAGCACGTCGACGCCCACCTCCGCCCACCTCGAGAGCGTGACCGGATCGAAGTCGACACCAAGGACGCGGAGCCCATGCTCACGGAGTCCGGCGACGACCCCCTCACCGAAACGACCGAGCCCGATGACGACGACGTCCGGAGGCTCTGGGTGCTCGGGGAGGCGGAAGCGCTCCGAGTCGCCCCGCTCGAGCCGCTCGAGCGCGACCTGGAGACGACGGGCGATCCCCTCCGCGTTCAGGAGGAGGTACGAGGAGGCGGCGATCGTGACGAGCGCGACCACGGTGAGGAGCGTCGTCGTCTCCTCGTCGATGTGCTCGAGTCGCAGACCGAGCGCCGCGAGAATGAGCGAGAACTCGCTGATCTGCGCGAGCGAGAGACCGGTCTCGAGCGCGACCCTCGTCCGGTAGCGCATGAGCGCGAGCAGCACGGTGATGACGAGCGGCTTCCCGACGAGCACGAACGCGGAGAGGAGGAGCGCGGCGAGCACCTCGTCGCGCGCCTCGCCGAGATCGAGCCGAGAGCCGAGGTCGATGAAGAAGAAGAGCACGAGGAAGTCGCGCAGCGTCACGAGCCGCGATCCGATCGCCTCTCGGTACGGCGTCGACGCGAGCGAGAAGCCCGCGAGGAACGCTCCCAGCTCCGTGCCGATCCCGATCCACTGGCCGATCGCGGCGAGCACGACAGCCCAGGCGATGGCGAAGAGGAGGAGGAGGTCGGGCGTTCGCGCGAGCGCGTGCACGAACGGGGTGAGGACGTAGCGCATGAGGAAGGCGAGCACGAGGACAAGCGCCACGCTCCGGAGGCCGACGTCGATGAGCGCATCGGCAAGCGTCGCCTCCTGCTCCCCCGTCGCGACGACGACGATCATCGCCGCGACGACGATGACGTCCTGCACGATGAGGATCCCGACTGCGAGCCTGCCGTGGAGATCGTCGATCTGGCGGCGGTCGGAGAGGAGCTTGACGACGATGATCGTGCTCGAGAAGGCGAGCCCGATCCCCACGTAGAGGCTCGAGACGAGGTCGAGCCCGAGGAGGAGCGCGAGCGCGAGACCTCCGGCCGTGACGAGCGCGACCTGGAGGGAGCCGACGACGACGGCGACAGGGCCGAGCCGCCGGACGACGTGGAGGTCGAGCTTGAGCCCGACGACGAAGAGGAGGACGGCGACGCCGAGGCCCGCGAGGAGCTCGAGCTCCTCGGCCGGCGCGACGAGGTCGAGCACGCTCGGCCCAACGAGCACGCCGACGACGACGAAGGCGACGACGAGGGGCTGGCGCAGGAGCGTGGCCGCGAGCCCGCCGAGGGCCGACACGATCAGGATGACCGCGATGTCGGCGAAGAGCTCGCTCGGAGCGCCCGCGGCGAGGGTCGACGTCACCGGCGGCCAGCATACGCGGCCGCCGGGCGCCTTCCGGGATCAGGCTGGGAGGTCGCCCGCGCGCGACCACTCGTGCCAGGAGCCGGCGTAGTTCCGCGCCACGTACCCGGCAGCCGCGAGCACCTGGCAGGCGAAGCCGGAGCGGTTCCCCGAGTGGCAGTACGCGATCACCTCAGTCCCTTCCGGTGCCCCCACGAGCTCCCGCACCTCCTGCGCCGAGCGGCAGGCGAGGAGCCGGTCGAGCGGGAGGTTGCGCGCGCCGGGGATGTGCCCCTGGCGCGGATCGCAGGCCGCGCCGGCGACGCCGGAGAACTCCTGCGGCTCGCGCACGTCGAGGAGGACGAGCCCCTCCTCGCCGAGGCGCGCGCGGAGCTCATCCAGGGTCACGTCCGCCATTGCCCGAGGAAGGCAAGCAGGACGGAGCGGAAGCGCTCGGGCTGCTCGACGCTGAGCAGGTGCCCTGCGCCGGGGAAGACCTCGAGCGAGCCGAGGAGCGCGGACGCAGCGAGCTCGCGCGCCTCCTCGACGGGGACGAGCTCGTCGCGATCGCCCACGCAGACGAGGAGCGGCCCCCCGAAGGAGGCGACGACGCCGCGCGCGTCGGGGCGGTCGCGGATCGCCTCTTGGGCAGCCGCGAGCTCGTCGAGGGAGACGCCGGGAGCAGCCTCGGGCGGAGCCTCCCCA
>JAVQXS010000001.1:0-20953 GCA_033578065.1 Thermoleophilia bacterium | reverse complement strand
CGACCCGGCCGACCCGCTGGGAGGCTCGTACTTCATCGCGGCCCTGCCGGACGCGCTCGCGGCGCGCGCGCGCGAGCTCATCGAGCGCATCGACGACCTCGGAGGCGCCGTCGCCGCGATCGAGCAGGGGTTCGTCCAGTCGGAGATCGAGGCCTCGGCCTTCCGCTACCAGGCCGAGGTCGAGACAGGCGAGCGCGTCGTCGTCGGCGTCAACCGGTTCGTCGAGGACGAGGAGGAGCGCGTCGAGCTCCTCCGCGTCGACCCGGCAAGCGAGCGCGCACAGCGCGCGCGGACAGCTCGGGTGCGCGCCGAGCGCGACCAGGCCGTCGCCGAGGCAGCGCTCTCCGAGGTGCGCCGCGTCGCAGCGACGACCGAGAACCTCCTCCCCGCCCTGCGCGAGGCGCTGCGTGCGCGCTGCACGGTGGGCGAGATCTGCGGCGTCCTCCGCGACCTCTGGGGCACGTACGACGCCGAGCGCGCGTAGGAGCGGTCTGCGCGCGCCAGGGTCGCGAGCGCTCCCGCGGGCGAGCCCGAACCGTCACGATTCGGCGACGTGCGGATTCTCCTCGTCTCCCAGATGTACCCGGGCCCGGACGATCCGGACCTGGGAGTCTTCGTCGCGAGCCTCGAGCGCGCGCTCGCCGAGCGGGGACACGAGATCGAGCGCGCCGTCGTCGCGCGCCGGTCCGGGGGGCATGTCCGCCACCTAGAACTCGGCCGCGATGCCCTCCTCGCTGCGCGGCGCCTCGAGCCCGAGGTCGTCTACGCCCACTTCCTCGTGCCGGCAGGGCTCGTCGCAGCCCTCGCCTCGCGTGCCCCGCTCGTCGTCACCGCCCACGGCCGCGACGTCGCCAACGTCGGCGCGGTACCGGGCGTCGCGGCCGCCACGCGCTGGGTCGTGCGCCGCGCCGCCACCGTCGTCGCTGTCTCCTCATGGCTCCGCGACGAGCTCGTGGCCCGCGTTCCCGACGCCCGGAGGAAGACCGAGGTCGTCGACTGCGGGGTCGACCTCGAGCGGTTCGCTCCTCGCGAGGCAGCGGAGGCGCGGGTCGCCCTCGGGCTCGAGGTCGAGGAGCCTGTCTACGTCTGTCTCGGCTCCCTCAGCGAGCGCAAGAACGTCCTCCGCCTTGCTCGCGCCTTCGAGCGGCTCGGGCGAGGAACCCTCGTCTTCGTCGGCGACGGCCCGTTGCGACCGGGCCTCGAAGGGAGGGAGCGGATCGTGCTCGCTGGCCGAGTCCCGCACGCGGCGGTGCCGCTCTGGCTCGCAGCGGCGGACGTCGTCTGTCAGCCAAGCCTCGTCGAACCCTTCGGTCTCGCGACGCTCGAGGCGATGGCCTCCGCCCGCTCGGTCGTAGCGACGCGCGTCGGCGGCCCGCCCGAGTTCGTTCGCCCCGGAGCGGGAGCGCTCGTCGACCCGGAGGACGAAGCCGCGATCGCCGACGCGCTCGTCGCGGCAGCCTCGCTCCCCCGCCCGAACCTCACAGCGCGCGCAGCCGCCGAGGAGCACGACATTAGACGGCAGGCAGAGCGCGTCGAGGCGATCCTCGAGCGAGCCGCGCGCCTCGCTGCCCGAGCCGACCCCCGCTGACGGCGAGCCCCCGGCCGAGAGAGGCGTCCTCGAGAGCTCGTCCTCGTGCTCGGCAACGATCAGCGCGCTCCGCGCTCGAGGTCCGCGAGCCTCGCCTCGACGAGAGGACGGATCGCCTCCTCGATCCCCGCGAGCGCGGCGAGGTCGAGCGCCTCCTCGTAGAGCGCGCGTGCCTTCGCCGGATCGAGGCCGTGCTTGAGCCGATTGTCGCCCGCCACGAGGAGCCTCCGGATCCGCTCCCTGGGATCCTCGCTCGCGCCCATCGAGCCGAGCATAGGCACCCTGCTATCCTCGCGCCTCGGAATGCCGTGGCTCCAGCTCTCTGCCGTCCTCCAGGTGCTGCTCAGCGCCGCCGTCATCGCGCTCGTGCTCATGCACTCCGGGCGCGAGGCCGGCATGGGCGGACTCGGGTTCACTCCCCACTCCCAGGGCGGAACCCACATCGTCGAGCGCAACCTCACCCGCCTCACGGTCGTCGTCGCCATCGTGCTCGCGGCGAACACGATCGCCCTGTTCCACCTCCTCTAGAATGGAGGTCGTCACGCGCTGGTGGCGGAATTGGTAGACGCGCTAGGTTGAGGGCCTAGTGGCCGCTTCAGGCCGTGGAGGTTCAAGTCCTCTCCAGCGCATGCGAGGGCGGCTCGAGGGAGCCGCCCTCCGCGTGTCGGGCGAGCGCCACGGGTCCTTGACGACGTCCGACCGAAGCTCTACCCTCTTCGTCGAACGTACGTTCGTCACGACCCGGGAGACCGCGATGCTCACCGCGCGACAGCAGCAGATCTGGCACTTCCTCGCGGAGTACGTCGACGCGCACGGCTATCCACCCACGGTGCGGGAGATCGGCGAGGCCGTCGGGCTCGCCTCTCCGTCGACCGTCCACGCGCATCTCGCAAGCCTCGAGCGAGCTGGGCTCATCCGCCGCGATCCGACGAAGCCGCGCGCCATCGAGCTCGTCGGGCGCCGGGCGACGGAGCAGGTCGCGGATGCGGCCTCCCTTCGGAGGCTCCCGCTCGTGGGGAGGATCGCCGCCGGCGGGCCGCTCCTCGCCGAGGAGACGATCGAGGACGAGCTCGCCCTGCCCGAGCCGCTCGGGCGCAACGCGGACTTCCTCCTCCGCGTGACCGGGGACTCCATGGTCGACGTCGGGATCCTCGACGGCGACGTCGTGGTCGTCCGCCGCCAGCAGCACGCCGAGGACGGTGACATCGTCGTCGCGCTCGTCGGCGACGACGAGAGCGCAGACGAAGCGACGGTGAAGACGTTCTACCGCGAGCGGGACGGGCGGGTCCGTCTCCAGCCGGAGAACCGCGCGCTCGAGCCCCTCTACCCAGCTCACGTGCAGGTGATCGGGAAGGTCACGGGCGTCTTCCGGAGCCTCGAGTGACGGTCGCGCCCCTCCACCGGACGCTCGACCAGGAGCTCGCCGCGCTCCTCCGCGCAGCGAGCCTCGAGTGCCTCGTCTGCGGCGAGTTCGTCCTCCACGTGCGCGGCGCGATCGCCTGCCCCGAGTGCCGCTCGATCCTCGCCGAGGGCCGAGAGGTCCCCGACCTCGCGCTACCATCCGTCGTGCAGGCCGGGTGACCGCGGGCCTCCGCGCGAGGCTCGAGGAAAGTCCGGACACCACAGGGCAGGACGCTCGGGAGACCGAGGCGGCGAAAGCCGACGGAAAGTGGAACAGAGAGCAGACCGCCTACGTCGCTCGCCCCGGCGAGCGGCCGGCAAGGGTGAAACGGTGGGGTAAGAGCCCACCAGCGGCCGCGGTGACGCGGCCGGCTCGCCAAACCCCGTCCGGTGCAAGGCGAAGCAGGCTCCGATGACGTGGCCCGCCGAGGAGCCGGGTGCGCCGCGAAGATGGATGGTCACCCTCGACAGAATCCGGCTTACAGGCCTGCTACGGAGAGAGCCCCGGGACGGGGCTCTCTCTACGAGGGGGCTCCCTCGCGCCCGTTCCCTCTCGCCGTCTCGCGCGATCCCGACTCCTGGACCGCTCCTTCCGTCAGGACGGGCACGCACCCGCCGCCCTGCCGGCCCTACGCGCTCGTGACGTAGTCTCCGTGGCGAGATGACGCCGTCCACGCACGAGCGCGAGCTCCCAGCGCAGCTCGACCGCCTGCGCCTGCTCGTCGCGGCCGGCATCGCGCTCTCGAGCGAGCACTCGCTCGACGCGCTCCTCCAGAAGATCGTCGAGACTGCTGCCGAGCTGACGGACGCGCGGTACGCCGCGCTCGGCGTCGTCGAGCGCTCGGGGCGAAGCCTCGAGCGCTTCTTCACCGTCGGGATCGACGAGGAGACGCGCGCGAGGATCGGCGCCCCCCCGCGCGGCCATGGCCTCCTCGGCGCGGTCATCCGCAGCACGGAGCCGATCCGCCTCCGCGAGATCGGGGAGCACCCCGCCTCCTCCGGGTTCCCACCGCACCACCCGGAGATGCACACGTTCCTCGGCGTCCCGATCCTCCTGCGCGGCCGGGTCTACGGAGACCTCTACCTCGCGGACAAGCGGGGAGGCGAGGAGTTCACGGAGGCAGATGAGGAGCTCACGACGCTCCTCGCGAGCCAAGCTGCGGTCGCGATCGAGAACGCCCGCCTCTACGAGTCGCTCACCCGCTCCCTCGACCAGCTTGAGTCGCTCCAGGAGATCGGGAACGCCCTCGCCTCGCAGGTGGAGCTCGAGCCCGTGCTCACGATCGTCGCCGAGCGACTGCGGGCCCTCGTCGACGCGCGACTCGTCCTCATCGCCCTCCTCGAGCCCGACGGCGCGCTCCGGATCGCCGCCGCCGAGGGGGAGGGGGGCGAGGCGCTCCTCGACACCCGCCTCGCCCGGGAACGCTCGAAGGCAGGCCGCGTGCTCGAGCGGAGGCGGAGCGAGCGGGTCAACGCCGTCGAGGAGGATCCCGAGGTCGACGAGGAGGCCGTCCGTCGCCTCGGCGTCCGCACGGCCCTCTACGCGCCGCTCCTCGTCGGAGACCGTCCGCTCGGCGTGCTCGTCGCCCACGACAAGCAACGGGGGGACGGCCGGTTCGACGAGGAGGATCTCCGCCTCGCCGAGTCGCTCGCGCAGCGCGCGGCGATCGCGGTCGACCTCTCGCAGCGCGTGAGCCGCGACGCGGTGCGTCGAGTCGTCGCCGGGCAGGAGCTCGAGCGCGCGCGCCTCGCGCGCGAGCTCCACGACGAGACGGGCCAGGCGCTCACCTCGATCCTCCTCGGCCTGAAGACCCTCGAGCAGTCGCTCGACTCCGAGGAAGGACGGCATGCCGCCGCCGACGTGCGCGAGCTCGTGGTCGACACGCTCCAGCGGGTGCGGCGGCTCGCCGTCGAGCTCCGCCCGGCGGCGCTCGACGACTTCGGGCTCGCCCCGGCGCTCGAGCGGCTCGTCGAGACGTACCGCACGCAGTCGGAGATCGACTGCGACCTCGAGCTCCGTCTTCGGGCGAGCCGCCTGCCGCCCGAGGTGGAGACGACGCTCTACCGCATCGTGCAGGAGGCGCTCACGAACGTCGCGAAGCACGCACGCGCCGAGCGCGTGAGCGTCCTCGTCCGCGATACGGGGAGCGTGGTCGTCGTCGTCGTCGAGGACGACGGCGTGGGGTTCGATGCGGAGGCCCCGGTGAGCGGGCTCGGGCTCGCCGGCATGCGCGAGCGGCTCGCGCTCGTGGGTGGGCGCCTGCGCCTCGAGACGGCGCCGAGCCGCGGGACGACCCTCGCCGCGGAGGTACCCCTCCGGTGATCGAGGAGACGAGACCGATCCGCGTGCTCGTCGTCGACGACCACGCCGTCGTTCGCAGCGGGCTGCGTCGCGTCCTCGACGCGGAGGAGGACATCGAGACGGTGGCGGAGGCCCCGAGCGCGGAGCGGGCGGTGTTCGAGGCGCTCGAGCACCGGCCAGACGTCGTGCTCCTCGACCTCGTCATGCCGGGCAAGGGGGGCATCGAGGGACTCCCGGCGATCCTCCAAGCGGTTCCCGAGACGAAGGTGCTCGTCCTCTCCATGCACGACGACCCGCGCTACGTGCGGGCGGCGTTCGAAGCCGGCGCAAGCGGGTACGTGCTGAAGGAGGCAGCAGACACGGAGGTCGTCGATGCCGTCCGCGCCGTCGCCTCGGGAGCGCAGTACCTCCACCCCACGCTCGGCGCCCGCCTCGTGTCCGCGGACGCGGAGGAGCGCCGTCGTCGGGAGGCCGATCCGCTCTCGGACCGCGAGCGCGAGGTGCTGCGCCTGCTCGCGCTCGGGCACACGAACCAGGAGATCGCCGCCCTCCTCTACATCTCGGTGCGCACCGCTGAGACGCACCGAGCTCACATCATGCAGAAGCTCGGCCTCTCGAGCCGCGCCGAGCTCGTGCGCTACGCGCTCGACCACGACCTCATCGATCGCTGAGGCGCCTCAGCGGACGACGAGCACGTCGCAGGATGCGAGCCGGACGAGCGCCTCTCCGACCGAGCGCGGCACGTCACGCGTCGGCGTCTCGTCCCGACCGACGACGATGAGCTGCGCGTCCACCTGGCGAGCGGTCTCGAGAAGCCCCTCGAGGGGGTCGCCGAGCCGACGGAGGTAGGCAGCGGTCACGCCTCGGCGGTGAACTCGGTCGCGGACGTCATCGAGCAAGGCGGCGGGAAGCGCCCTCGCCTCCGAAGAGAGCGCGAGCACGGTGAGCGTCGAGCCGTAACCGACGAGCTCGAGCGCCGAGTCGAGGGCACGCCACGCTGCGTCGGAGCCGTCGAAGCCGACGAGGATGCGCCTCGGCTGCGCTGCCACCCGCGCATCGTCGAGCCGCGGCGCTCGAAGCGCGTCCGAACCGGCGCGCAGGCACGCTGCGGGAAATCACGGACGACGGCGGGGGACGGAGCCCGCCCCCGCCTGCCGAGCGCACGCTCGCTCGGTCAGGCTGTCGCCGCTCGACCGAGCGAGCCCCTCCTCCCGAAGACTGCGAAGGCGAGGATGACGAGCCCGACCCCGGTCAAGAGGAGCGCGATCCCGACGACGATCCCGAAGACCGCGAGCCGCTCGGCGAGGTAGCTCATGTTCAACGCCGTCGAGAGCGCCGTCGCGGTGACCCAAGTGCTGCGGGCAGGGTTCGGCACCGGCTTGCCCTCCTCGTCCTTCAGCGCTGCCTCCGGGTCATTCGTGCCCTCGAGGCTCTCGGGATCGTCAGCCGCCGCGAACCGCCCCATCTGCGCGTACGTGAGCCCACCGGACGCCTCGAGCGCGTGCTCACGGATGACGAGCGCGAAGGCCCGCGCCTGCTCGCCCGTCTCGACCGGCTGCCCGGCCCACTGCGCGGCGTGCTCGGCGACCGCGGGATCCTCGGCCGGCCCGAACACGATGCCCTCCTGCTCGATGCTGTCGCGGACGGTCGTGAAGCCGCTCGCGCCCATTGCGATCGCGATCACGCCGAAGACGACGAGCGCCGCGCCGGCGAGCAGGCCACCGACCTCCCACCACCTCCTGCCTCTCATACTCCACCTCCCGTGGACGTCGCATGGGCATGAGCGTGCACGAGAACGGGCCTCCCGCCATCGGTGGAAGCTCGCCGATGCGACGCGCACGTCACCCCTTTCGCTTCGGCGAACTACGGAGCTGCTACCAGGTCTTCGCGCGCGCGGGAGCTGCCACCCTCGAGACGCGGACGCGGGCGTCGAGGGCGAGGCAGCGATCCGAGAGCGCGACGACGGGGTTGAGGTCGAGCTCGGCGACCTCCGGGACGTCCTCGCCGAGCCGGGAGAGGCGGTGGAGCAGCTCCTCGAGCGCCTCCGCGCTCGCGGGCGGAGCGCCACGGAAGCCCGCGACGAGGGCACCGGCCTTCCCAGAGGTGACGAGCTCCTCGGCGTCGACCGTCGTCAAGGGCGCGATGCGGAAGGATGCCTCGCCGATGAGCTCGGCGAGCACGCCCCCCGGGCCGAAGGCGACGAGCGCGCCGAACACCGGGTCCTGCACGACGCCCGCGAGGAGCTCGACCCCGCCCGAGATCATCGGTTGCACGACGACAGGGCATCCGATCCGCTCGGCGGCGAGGCGCACCTCCTCCTCGTCGGCGAGCGCGAGCGCGATGCCTCCGATCTCGGTCTTGTGGGCGCCGGGTAGCGCCGTCTTCACGACCGCAGGGAGGCCGAGCTCGAGGGCTGCGGCGACCGCCTCTGCAGGCGACCGAGCGACGCGCTCGGGGACGAGCGGGATCCCGTACGCGAGGAGGAGCTCACGGGTCGAAGCGGGGTCGAGCCACGCATCGTCCGCCCCGCTGAGCGCAGCCTCGACGACCGCGTGCGCTGCCTCGCGGTCGACCCCTTCGAGCGTCGGCACCGTGCCCTGCGGTCTCCGCAGCCAGGCCGCGCGCGCCGCAGCGTGACCGAGGGCCTTTGCCGCCGACTCCGGGTAGAAGAACGCGGCGACGTGCGGCGAGTCGCGCAGGGGCTCAGGGATGCCGTCTGCGGAGACGATCACGGCGAGGACCGGCTTCGTCGTCTTCGCCTCGCGGACGGAGCGCTCGACGGCAGTCGCCACCTCCTCCGCCGTCGCGCTCACCGCGGGCACGAAGAGGACGATGAGGGCGTCGACGCCGGGATCCGCGAGCACCCGGGGGAGGACCGCCGCGTACATCTCCGCCGTCGCTCCGCCGAGCATGTCGACCGGGTTCTCGAGGCTAGCTTCCGCAGGCACGAGCCCGGCGAGCGCGGCCTTCGTCTCCTCGGCGAGCGGGGGGAGCCGCAGCCCCGCGGCCTCGCACGCGTCCGCGCCGAGGATCCCGAGCCCTCCCGCGTTCGTCACGAGCCCAACCGAGGAGCCGGAGACGCGGAAGCGCCGCGAGAGGAGCGTCGCGGCGTCGACGAGCTCCTCGAGCGACGTCGCCCGAATGACGCCCGCTTGCCGGAAGAGCGCGTCGACCGCCGCCTCCGAGCCGGCGAGCGCCGCGGTGTGGGAGCTCGCTGCGCGCTGGCCGCTCGCCGAGGTGCCGCTCTTGAGCGCGAGGATCGGCTTCCGACGAGCGACCCGTCGCGCGATCCGTGCGAAGCGCCTCGGGTTGCCGAAGGACTCGACGTAGAGGAGGATGGCATCCGTCTCCTCGTCGTCCTCCCACCACTCGAGGAGGTCGTTCGACGAGACGTCCGCCTTGTTCCCGATGGAGACGAAGGCGGAGAGGCCGAGCCCACGCGTGACCGCTGCCTCGAGCAGCGCGAGCCCGAGCGCCCCGCTCTGGGAGGAGAAGCCGATGTTCCCGGCACGTGCCGCGCGCGCCGCGAAGGTGGCGTTGAGGCGCACCGCCGCCACCGTGATGCCGAGGCAGTTCGGGCCGATGAGCCGGGCGCCGTGCGAGCGCACGAGCGCGAGGAGCTCCTCCTGCCGCTCGGCCCCGTCGCGCCCGACCTCGGCGAAGCCGGCGGAGATGACGACGAGGGCCCGCACGCCGCTCCTGAGCGCCTCCCGCGCAGCCGCGAGGACGGCTTCCGCCGGGACGCAGATGACCGCGAGGTCGATGGGATCGGGGATCTCGCCGATCGAGCGGTAGCCGCGCACGCCGGCCACGGGGCTCCCGTCGCGGTTCACGGGGTAGGCGGCGCCGCGGAAGTCGCCCGCGACGATGTTGCGGAAGAGCTCGCCGCCGATCACCCCGCGCCGCGGCGAGGCTCCGATGACGGCGACGCTCCGCGGGCGAAAGAACGGTCTGAGCGAGGCGGTGACCGCGACGTGATCCCGCTCGTCGACCCGCTCCTCGTAGGCCTCGGTCGGGGCGATCGGGAACTGGATTTCCACCGCCCCTCCCACGAGGTGCCGCGACACCTCGAAGCCGAGCCCTTCGAAGACGCCGATCATGTCGCGGTTCTCCGGGAGCACCTCGGCGACGAAGCGCTCGATCCCGGCCCTCCCTGCACGCTCCGCGAGCTGCTCGACGAGGCGCGTCCCGATGCCCCGGCGCTGGAACTCGTCCGCGACCGCGAACGCCGCCTCCGCGACCTTCGGGTCGCGGAGCCGCTCGTAGTTGCCGACGGCCACGACGCGCTCCGTCCCATCCTCGGCGAACGTGCCGACGAGCGCGCCGCGCTCCACCCAGTCGGGGTCGAGCAGCCGCTCGACGAGCTCGCGCCCAAGACGAGGGAACCCGTGGAAGCGCAGGTAGAGGCTCCGCTGCGACAGCGTCTCGAAGAACGAGACGAGCGCCTCCGCGTCCTCCCTCCGCGGAGGGCGCAACCGAAGCGTCGTCCCGTCTCGGAGGATGACGTCGGCGACGTCGGTCGTCACGCCGGCATTCTTGCCGCGCCGCGGTCGCAGTTGAGGGGCGGAGCGATCAGCGCCCGATCCGGATCTCGACGAGCGGAGGGGGGTAGCCACGCGCCTCGAGCTCGAGCGGCCCGAGGCGCCATGGCTCGTGCACCTCGGGAGCGCCGAGATCGGCGAGCTCGGGGACGAAGCGCCGGACGTACGCTCCGTCGGCATCGAACCGGTGCGCCTGCCGGAGCGGGTTGAGCACGCGGTTCGGCCGCGTGTCCGTGCCCGTGCCGGCGACCCACTGCCAGTTGCCGGCGTTGCTCGCCGGATCGCCATCGACGAGGAGCGCGGAGAAGTGCGCGGCGCCCGAGCGCCAGTCGATGCCGAGGCTCTTGACGAGGAACGAGCTCACGAGCATGCGCACACGGTTGTGCACCCAGCCCTCGGCGCGGAGCTGACGCATTCCCGCATCGACGATCGGGATCCCCGTGCGCCCGGCCTTCCACGCCTCGAGCGCCACAGGATCCTCCCGCCAGGACGAGCGTCGCGGCCGGTAGTCGACGGTGGCAAGCGAGGGATACGCCGCCAGGAGCTGCCGGTAGAAGTCGCGCCAGGCGAGCTGGCGAGCGAACGCCTCGTCCCCGAGCGAGATCGCGCGCAGCGCGACCTCGAGCGGAGACACGCAGCCGAAGCGCAGGTACGGCGAGAGGCGAGACGTTCCCTCGACCGCGGGCAGGTCCCGCGTCTCTGCGTAGGTCCGGAGCCCGCGCGCGAGGAACGCCTCAAGGCGGCGTCGGCCCTCGCTCTCGCCGCCTCGCGGGAGTCCGGGCGAGGGTGACCGGCCGACGAGCTCGCTGAGGGGCGGCAGGGTCCCGGGCTCGACGTCGCGCGGCAGCTCGAGGCCGGCCGGCGGCGGCTCGAGCTCCCGCCACGGAGCGTCTCTCCACGCCCGCCAGTAGGGCGTGAACACCCGGTAGCAGCCTCCTCCCGCCGGGCTCAGCTCGCCGGGCTCGACGATCGACCCTCCGGGGAGGGCACGCACTCGCGCCACGGACTGCAGGCGACGGAGTCGCCTCGCCGCAACGCCGCCGACGTCGGACGTGAGGTAGACGCAGTCCGGACGGAGGCTCGCAACGGCGGCGGCGGGATCGCCGCGCCGGATCGCGAGCGCGCCATCGAGCCGAGCGCGGAGATCGGCGAGCGCGTCCCGGAGGAAGGCGACGCGGTTCGCGCTCCGCGCAAGGCGAGGATCGAGCACGAAGAGGGGGACGACCTCGTCGTGCTCCCGTGCCGCCGCCGCGAGCGCGGGGTGGTCGTGCGTTCGCAGGTCGCGCGTGAAGAGAACGACGGCTCGACTCACCGGCGGAGCCCGCGCTCGCGTGCGAGACGCTCGGCAGCCTCGTAGGGCCCCTCCTCGAGACACTCGGCACCGCACCGCGCGGCGAGCTCGGGCGTCGCCCCCGCCCCCGCGATCGCGACTGGCCACCGTGCCGCGAGCGCGAGCAGCTCGTCGAGCACGCGCTCGAAGCGCGAGGGGAGGAGCGTCGCGAGCACGACGAGGTCGGGCTCCAACCGCTGAGCCGTGTCGCGGACGGTCGAGATCGGGGTGTCGGCCCCGAGGAAGGTGATGCGCCAGCCTCGGTTCCGAAGCGCCAACCCGAAGACGATGAGGCCGAGGTCGTGGAGCTCGCCGGGAGGGCAGGCGAGGAGCACCTGGGGACCGCTCCCTCGGCCCCAGCCTCGCCCGAGGGCGAGGAGCCTGCCCCGCACGAGGTTGCTCGCGAAGTGCTCCTGGGCGACCGTCGTCTCGCCGCGCGCCCAGCTCTCCCCGAGCTCGCGGAGCAGGGGCAGCACCGCGTCGCGGAGCACCGCGTCCAGCGAGAGCGAGGCGAGGAGACGGTCGAGCGCCGCGTGCGCCCCCGCCTCGTCGAAGGCCCGAAGCGCCTCCCGGAGCTCCCCGAGGCCAGCCTCGAGGAGCGAAGCGCGCTCGAAAGCGCCAGCCCGCTCCTCCTCGCCCTCCCGTACGCGCCTCGCGGCTTCGGCTGCCGAAAGACCACGCGCGAGAGCCTCCTTCATCGCCTCGACGCGCGAGACGTCGGCGTCGGAGTAGAGGCGGAAGCCTCCGGGAGACCGGCTCGGCCGGAGGAGCGAGTAGCGGCGCTCCCACGCTCGCAGGAGCTCGGGGCTCACGCCGACGCGACGGCTGAGCTCACCGATGCGGATGTAGCCGCGATCGTCGGACACGTCATCAGTGTACAGATTCTGTCCGAAAAACGGAGCACCACTATGCAATCTCTTGACAGCCCGGGGGAGATCCTGCTACAACTCTGGACGCAATCTAGACAGGAGGTACACATGCGACCCGTCATCACGCTCCTCGCTGCCGCCGTCGCGGCCTCGGCCCTCGCGGCCGCGAGCGCGGCCGCGCCCTCCGAGCCCGCGCAGGCGAGGAAGAACATCGTTCAGACCGCGCTCGCAGCCGGCGACTTCACGACGCTCGCCTCGCTGCTCAAGCAGGCCGGCCTCGCGAAGACCCTCCAGGGCAAGGGTCCCTTCACGGTGTTCGCGCCGACGGACGCCGCCTTCGCGAAGGTGCCGAAGGCGACGCTCGACGCGCTCGGGAAGGATCGCGCAGCCCTCCGCGGCGTGCTCCTCTACCACGTCGTCCAAGGCAAGGTGACGGCCGCGAAGGTCGTGAAGCTCCGCTCCGCCACGACGCTGAACGGCCAATCCGTCCGCATCCGCGTCCGCGGCGGCACCGTCTTCGTGAACGGCGCGCGGGTGACGACGCCCGACGTCATGGCGTCCAATGGCGTCATCCACGTGATCGACCGCGTGCTGATCCCGAAGTCGAGCTAGCGCGCTTCGTGGATCAGAGGATCGAGCGGGCCGCGGAGATCATCGAGCGCCAGCCGCAGGAGCTCCGAAGCTCGGGCCCGGGCACAGGAGCGCGAGCGAGCGCCCAATCGGCTCGCAGACGGAGAGGCCGGGGCAACCTGGCCTCTCCTCGTGCCTCGCTAGACGGATGGCCGCAAGACGAGCTCGAGCGAGGTGCCGCTCCCCAGCACCGAGCGCACGCAGAGCAGGCCGTCGATCTCCTCCGCCCGCCGCCGCATGTTCGTCAGGCCCTGCCCGTGCTCCGTGCCCTCGGCGAACCCGATCCCGTCGTCGCGCACGGCGACGACGCGGCGCCCGCTCTCCTGACGGATCTCGACGACCGCGTGCCGTGCGCGCGCGTGGCGGCGGACGTTGCCGAGTCCTTCCTGCACGATGCGGAAGACGTGGATCTGCTCGTCTGGGGCGAGCCGCACCCGGGGATCGACCGCGACGTCGACGGCGAGCTCGCCATCTGCCGTCAGGAGCTCGACGTACCGGCGAAGCGCGGAGTCGAAGCGCGCCGTGCCCCCAGCGGAGGAGAGCGCGAGCACCGCGAAGCGGGCCTCCTGCTGCGCCGCGGACGAGGACTCCTGGAGCCGCGGGAGCACGTTGTCGAGCGGAGCTCCGGCCTCGAGGAGTCGCACCTGGGTCGCGATCGCGAAGAGGTACTGCGCGAGCCCGTCGTGGATGTCGCGCGCGACGCGCGCGCGCTCGAGCGCGACCGCGCGACCGAACTCCGCCTCGGCGATCGCGCGCCAGACACCGACGAGGAGGATCGCGTACGCGACGAGCCGCAGCACGTCGGCCTGGTGGAGGTAGTCGACCGAGACGACAGGCGCCATGGCGATATGGAGCTCCGCGAAGAAGGCGAGCGTCGCGGCGAGCGAGACCCAGGCGTCGAGATCGCTCCCGTGCCGTCGGAACCGACGCGCGAAGCCGAGGAGCGCGACGAGCCAGAGGCACGCGAGCACGGTCGCGGCGAGGACGACCGGGACTCCTGCCAACGGGCCCTCCGCCCCTGGGCCCGTGCCTGACGGGAGCGTGCGCGCGCCCGCCCAGAGGGCTGCGAACGCGGCGGTCCCGGCCAGCCCCGCGGCCACGAGCGTCCGCCGCCGTAGCCCGAGGCGCCCCTCGAGGAACGACGCCGTGGCGATGAGGGCGACCCCGAGGGCCCGGGTCGCGAGCGCCGCCCACGCGATCTGGGGAGACGGCGCGCCGCCGACCGCGATCGACGTGAGGAGGAACGAGGCGGTTCCGATGCTTATGCTCCAGAAGCCGGCAGCGAGCAGGAGGTCGAGCAGCCTGCCCTCGACCTCGAACCGAACGGCAGCGAGCACGGCGACCATGAGCGCGACGACAGCGACGGCCGTGTCCATCGCGAGCCTCGCCCCCGGAACGACGTAGGCAGGCTCAAGCCATCCGCCCGCCGCGAAGAGCGCGGTCGCCGAGGCGAGGAGGCCGACGAGCATCACCTCGCCCACAAGCCAGGAGCGGTAGCCGGGAGCGGTGGCGCGATCCACGTCTCCCTTGTCGGCACCCTTCGGTCTGCCGATAAGGACGGCGTGACAGCTCGCGTCCTCATCGTCGACGACCACCCGCTGACGCGGGACGCCCTCGCCGCGCTGCTCCTGCAGGAAGGCTTCGAGGTCGCAGGGACCGCAGCGGGCGGCGAGGAGGCGATCGAGCGCACGCGGGCGCTCCGTCCCGACCTCGTCCTCCTCGACCTCGCCATGCCCGGGCTGGACGGGTTGACGGCCCTGCCAGCGATCCGCGAGCAGGCGCCCGAGGCCGAGGTCGTCGTCCTCACGGCGACGGACGCCGAGGAGAGCCTGCTCGCGGCGATCCGCGGCGGCGCCGCCGGGTACCTCCTGAAGACCGAGCCTCCCGACCGGATCGCGACCTTCCTCCGAGGCGTGGTGCGGGGCGAGGCTGCCCTCTCAGGCGGCGTGGCACGACGCCTCTTCGAGCAGGTACGGACAGGGGGTGCCGGGACGGCGGCGGGCGTCCCGGACGCCATCGCGCAGACGCTCTCGGCGCGGGAGGTCGAGGTCCTCCTCCTCCTCGAGGAGCGCCTCGGCACCGACGAGATCGCCGAGCGGCTCTTCATCTCCGAGCACACGGTCCGCTCGCACGTGAAGAGCCTCCTCCGGAAGCTCAGAGTCTCCTCGAGACGAGAGGCGATCCGGCGGCTCGAGCAGGAGCGTCGAGCCGCGCCTTCTCACCCGCGCTCGGCGGCGAACCCCTCGAGCGCCGCCTCGACGAGCGAGGGGAGCGTCTCGAGGTTGTAGCCGCCCTCGAGCACGGCGGCGACCCGCGGGCCGAGAGCAGCGCAGCGCCGCGCGAGCTCCCGAAAGCCGTCCCGCGTCACCCGCATCCCGGCGAGCGGGTCGTCGACGTGGGCGTCGAACCCCGCCGAGACGAGCACGAGATCGGGCCCGAAGCGACGCACCGCCGGCTCGACCTCCTCCACGAACGCCCGCCGGTACTCCTCGTCGCCCGAGCCTTCCGCGAGCGGGACGTTCAGCGTCGTCTCGTCGCTCGTTCCCGATCCGCCGCTCCCGGGCCAGAAGGGCCACTGGTGGAGCGAGATGACGAGCACCGTGGGGTCGTCTCGGAAGAGCGCCTCGGTGCCGTTGCCGTGGTGGACGTCGAAGTCGACGACCGCCACTCGCTCGACGCCGAGCGCGCTCTGGGCGTAGCGAGCCGCGATCGCGACGTTGTTGAAGATGCAGAAGCCCATCGCCGACGAGCGGAGCGCATGGTGCCCCGGGGGTCGCACGAGGGCGAACCCGCCTCGCTCGACCGCGTGGATCGCGCACCCGGCGGCGAGGCGGGCAGCCTCCCACGTCGTCGGGCCAGCCAGCGTGTCGGCGTCCAGCCAGACCTCCTCGTGGAGCGCGTCCACAGCATCGAGGTAGGGCTCCGCGTGCACGGCTGCGAGCTGCTCGCGGGTCGCCGCCCGTCCCTCCTCGAAGCCGGGGAAGCGCTCGAGGAGGCGAGCGAGCCGTTCCGGTCGCTCGGGATGGAGGTGGTGGCCCGTGGGGTGGAGGTGCGCGAGGGCGGGGTGGCTGACGACGTTCATCGACCACGCTCCAAGCGACCGGCCACGCCCTCGAGCCCGAGCGTCCGCGCACAGGCTGCGAGGCGGCTCCAGTCGGGCTCGGCATCCGGACACGGGGGAACGGGCGCGCCTCGGTCGAGGGTCGCGAGCATCCGGTAGAGGCGAAGCTCCTCCGCCTCAGCTCCGAAGCTCCCGTCCGCGAGGACGGCCTCGAGCGAGCCGTGCTCTCGGAGGAGCTGCGCAGCCCGCTTCTCCCCCACTCCGCGAGCTCCTGGGATGCGGTCGGAGGGATCCCCGCCCAACGCGATGAAGTCCGGCATCTGCCGAGGATCGACCCCGTACCGGTCACGGACCTCCGTCGGGCCGATCCGAGCAGGCTCCCTGCCTCCCCCGAGCGGCTGGAGGATCGTCGTGCGCACGCTCGCGAGCTGGTACGCATCGCGATCCGAGGTGGCGACGAGGCACGTTCCGCCTGCCTCCTCCTCCCGCGCAGCCGCGGCGGCGAGGAGGTCGTCGGCTTCATACCCGGGCGCCTTCGCGGTGACGATCCCCGCCTCCTCGATGAGACGCGGCAGGAGAGCGAGCTGCTCGAGGAGCTCCCCGTCGAACTCCCTCCCCGACTGGTAGCGCGGGAACGCCTCGTGGCGGTACGTCGGCACCTCGAGCGTGTCCCAGGCGACGAGGACAGCCCGCGGCCGCTCGCTCGCCCACAGCCGATGGAGCATGTCGCAGAAGCCGACGAGCGCGTTCGCGGGTCCGCCGTCCGCACGCCGCATCGTGCTCGGGAGGGCGTGGTAGGCGCGGTGCGCGAACGAGTCCCCGTCGACGGCGAGCAGCGGCCTCATCGGTGGGCCCCCTCGAGGCGCAGGACTCCCTCCCGAAGCCACTCGGTCGCGATCCGCACCGCCTCGAGCGGGGGGTCCTCGACGAGGTCGGAGGTGTCGATCGGGGGGCCGTAGGCGACGCGAAGCGGGCTGGGTGGGAGGAGACGATCCGTGCCCGCGATCGCCGCCAGCACGAGCGGAACGCGAGCCCGGAGGGCGATCCAAGCCGCGCCGGTGCGCGAGCACTGCTCATGCCTCGTGCGGAGCCCCTTCCGCCTCCGCGTCCCCGCCGGGAACACGAGGGCGACGTTCCCGCCTCGCGCGAGCTCGACCGCAGTCCCGATCGCCGCGTCACTCTCGCCTCGCGGCAGCCAGGAGCCACCGGCGACCGAGGTGATCCCGCCCGGGCGGAAGCTGAAGAGCTCCGACCCCTCCCTGAAGCGGAGGTGCCGGCGCGGGACGAGCGGCGAGCCGAGCGGCCACGGATCGAGGCTCGACCAGTCGTTCGCGGCGAGGACGACGCCACCGCTCGCGGGAACGCGCCGCACCCCCGTCGTACGCAGGCGGAAGACGACCGTGACGATCGGCGAGCTCAACGCTCCGACGAGGAGGGAGAGCCTGCTCGACGTGCGTATCGCCCCCACGTCGAGGAGTATCGCGCGCGGACGTACGACGACCGGGGCGCTAAGGTGTCGCGCCGATGAGGAGGCCGCTCGTCATCGTCGAGTCGCCCACGAAGGCCCGGACGATCGCCGGCTACCTCGGCGGTCGCTACCGCGTGGAGTCGAGCGTGGGACACATCCGCGATCTCCCCGATCGCGCCTCGGACGTGCCCGCGTCGAAGCGGAAGCGCTTCGGCGCTCTCGGCGTCGACGTCGAGGGCGGCTTCGAACCCTACTACGTCATCGATCCTGCGAAGCGGAAGGTCGTCGCGGAGCTGCGCAAGCGCTTGGCCGAGGCGGACGAGCTCCTGCTCGCGACCGACGAGGATCGCGAAGGGGAGGCGATCGCCTGGCACCTCGTCGAGGTGCTGAAGCCGAAGGTGCCCGTTCGGCGCATGGTCTTCCACGAGATCACGAAGGACGCGATCGCGCACGCGCTCGAGCACACGCGCGACATCGACCAGCGGCTCGTCGACGCCCAGGAGACGCGGCGGATCCTCGATCGCCTGTACGGGTACGAGGTCTCGCCGGTGCTCTGGAAGAAGATCACGCGCGGCCTCTCCGCCGGACGGGTGCAGTCCGTCGCCACCCGCCTCGTCGTCCAGCGCGAGCGGGAGCGGATGGCCTTCGTCTCCGCCGAGTACTGGGATCTCGTCGCCGTCCTCGATCCCGGCTCGTTCACGGCCAGGCTCATCGCCGTCGACGGACGCAAGGTCGCGCAGGGGCGCGACTTCGGGCCGGACGGCACCCTCGTCGACGACGACGTGCTCCGGCTCGACGAGCGCGCCGCGCGCGAGCTCGCGGAGAGCCTCGCGGCGTCGGAGCTGGGCGTCCGCTCCATCGAGGAGCGTCCGTATCGACGTCGCCCGGCCGCCCCCTTCCGCACGGCGACGCTGCAGCAGGAGGCGAGCCGCAAGCTCCGCTTCAGCGCGCAGACGACGCTGCGTGTCGCCCAGCGGCTCTACGAGGCCGGCTACATCACGTACATGCGCACGGACTCGACGGCGCTGTCGGAGTCCGCGCTCGCGGCCGCTCGCGCGCAGGTTGCGGAGCTCTACGGTCCCGAGTACCTCCCGGAGGCACCAAGGCGCTACGGGCGCGCGGTCGCGAACGCCCAAGAGGCCCACGAGGCGATTCGCCCCGCAGGAGACGTCTTCCGCACTCCCGACGAGCTCCGGGCCGAGCTCTCCCGGGACGAGCTCGCGCTCTACGAGCTCATCTGGCGACGAACCCTCGCCTCGCAGATGGAGGATGCCCGCGGGACGACGGTCTCGCTGCGGATCGGCGGCAGGGCCGGCGACGGCCGGGACGTTGAGCTCGGAGCCGCGGGAACGGTGATCTCCTTCCGTGGCTTCCTCGCAGCGTACGAGCCTGGACGGGACGAGCCGGTCGAGGACGAGGAGGAGCGTCCGCTCCCAGAGCTCGAGGTCGGGCAGCTCGTGCGAGCCATCTCGATCGAACCGCAGGGGCACACGACGACACCGCCCCCGAGGTACACGGAGCCCACGCTCGTGAAGGCGCTCGAGGAGCGCGGCATCGGGCGACCCTCGACCTACGCGGCAATCCTCTCGACGATCGTCGACCGCGGATACGTGTTCAAGAAGGGAACGGCGCTCGTGCCAACCTTCCTCGCCTTCGCCGTCGTCAACCTGCTCGAGCGACACTTCGAGCGCCTCATCGACGTCGGCTTCACCGCGCAGATGGAGGGTGATCTCGACCGGATCGCCGCAGGAGACGAGGAGCGACGCGCTTGGCTGACGCGGTTCTACTTCGGCGACGGTGACAATCCCGGGCTCCACGAGCTCGTGACCGCGCACCTCGACGAGATCGACGCACGCGCCGTGAACTCCATCGCCCTGCCGGGAACGGACGCCGTCGTCCGCGTCGGCCGCTACGGCCCGTACCTCGAGCGAAACGGCGTGCGGGCGAGTCTCCCCGCCGATCTCGCCCCGGACGAGCTCACGCCGGCGAAGGTTGAGGAGCTCCTCGCCGAACCGAACGGGCGCGTCCTCGGAATCGATCCAGAGAGCGGAAGCGAGATCGTCGTCCGCTCCGGCCGCTACGGCCCCTACGTGACGGAGGTGCTCCCGGACGGCGCCGATTCCAAGCCGAGAACCGCCTCGCTCCTGCCGTCGCAGTCCCCGGACACGATCACGCTCGAGGCCGCACTGCGCCTGCTCTCGCTTCCCCGGGTCCTCGGCGAGGTCGACGGCGAGCAGGTCACCGTTCAAACCGGCCGCTACGGCCCGTACGTGAGAAAGGGAGCGCAGTCACGATCGATTCCCGAGAACCAGCTCTTCGCGATCACCCTCGAGGACGCGCTGGCGGTGCTCGCCGAGCCGCCACGGCGCCGGAGGAGGGCGCGCGCGCAGCCACCGCTCCGGGAGCTCGGGCACGACCCCGTCAGCGGGCATCCGATCGTCGTGCGCGAGGGACGGTTCGGGCTATACGTGACGGATGGCACAACCAACGCGAGTCTGCGCAGGAGCGACAGCGTCGAGTCCCTCACGCTCGAGCGCGCCGTCGAGCTGCTCGCCGAACGACGCGCTAAGAGCGAGTAAAAGCGTCCGGGTGGGGGTTTCCTCCGTCCCCCAGAGGCGTCATGATCTAACTGCGAGGAACGACCGACGTCTCATCGTGCACAGCGGGCGCACGGGAGCGCCGGGTCGCCCCACGCGGCGGCTCGGCCTCCGTCCCCCACGTGGGAATAGCGCGACGAGGAGTCGACGTTCCTCAGTTTGTAACGTAGACCGAGAGCAGCTACCCCTGGAAATAAAGGAAAAATCAACGTAGACTCGGAAAGTTTGTTGCAGTAGACGTCTCCACGAAAGGATCGGCACCGCGACTTGACTCAGAACCAGCTCATCGAACTGCTCGAGTCCGAGCACGTGAAGGCCCTCGTCGAGCGCGCCGAGGAGCACGGCGGCCAGCTCGAGCTCGCCGAGCTCGAGGCGTTCGCCCTCGAGCACGACCTCGCCGAGGACGAGACGGAGCTCCTCCAGCGTGAGCTCGAGGCCCACGGAATCGAGATCACGGTCCCCGACCCCGAGGCTGCGCGCGAGGACCTCCTCCTGAAGCAGTACGAGGCCGAGGCTGTCTCCGGGGCAGCTGACAGCCTCCAGCTCTTCCTCGCGGACGTCGGACGACACAAGCTGCTCACGGCCGCCGAGGAGGTCGCCCTCGCGAAGCGGATCGAGCGAGGCGACCCCGTCGCCAAGCGCACGATGATCGAGTCGAACCTCCGGCTCGTCGTCTCGATCGCGAAGGGCTACCGCGGGCTCGGCGTCCCGTTCCTCGACCTCATCCAGGAGGGCACCCTCGGGCTCAACCGCGCCGTCGAGAAGTTCGACTGGCGTCGGGGCTTCAAGTTCTCGACCTACGCCACCTGGTGGATTCGGCAGTCCGTCCAGCGGGCCGTTGCAAACCACGCGCGCACGATCCGAGTGCCGGTGCACGTCGTCGAGCGACAGCAGAAGCTCTCGCGGGCTGCCCGGCGGCTCGAGGTCGAGCTCGGTCGGGAGCCGACGAAGGAGGAGCTCGCGGAGGCCACGGGGCTGCCGATCCAGCACGTCGACGAGGCGCTCGGTGCCGCGCACGCCTCCGTCTCGCTCAATCAGACGGTCGGCGCCGACGACGAGGGCGAGCTCGGCGACCTCTTTGCGGACCGCGAGGCGACTGACCCCTTCGAGGAGGCCGAGGAGTCGCTCCGACGCCAGAGCATCCGGCGAGCGCTCGATGCCCTGCC
>JAVQXS010000332.1:0-2393 GCA_033578065.1 Thermoleophilia bacterium | reverse complement strand
CCCGGGCTCTTTCGAGCGCACCTCGAGTGGTTGCGGGAGTTCTGTGACGTCATCCCGTTTCGCGACGTCCTGCGGGAGGCACAGGTGGAACGGCAACGTCCTGCCGTGGCTCTCACGTTCGACGATGGCTACCGAGACAACCACGCATACGCCCTCCCTGTCCTCGAAGAGACGGGTCTCTCGGCGACATTCTTCGTCACGGTGGGGCTCGTCGAGCGCGATCCAGCGGTCGTCGCGCGCTTCGCCCGGATGCGAGGCGTGCCTGCCGCGTACGTCGAGGGGCTCAGCTGGACTGAGGTCGCGGAGCTCGCTTCCGCCGGGCACGAGATTGGCTCGCACACGTGGAGCCATCCCGTGCTCGCCCGCGTGAGCGAGGAGGCTGTGCGGCGGGAGCTCATCCGCTCGCGGGAGACCCTCGAGGACCGGCTCCAACGGGCGGTGACGTCGCTCGCGTATCCGTTCGGCAAGCTCGGGGCACACGTCACGGCCACGACCGCGGCAGTCGCTCGCGAGACGGGCCATACGATCGCCGCCGCCGTTCTCTTCCGGAGCGTGCGGTCCTCCGACTCCCCGCTCCTCGTTCCACGCTTCTTCGCCACCAGAGACGATCTCGGCACGCTCTGGGCCAAGGTCCACGGCCGGTGGGATTGGCTCGGCGCCTGGCAGGAGCGCGCCCCGCGGTGGCTCTCCCGCATCGTCTCGCCCGCTGACTACCGCGATCTTGGCGAGGCGCACGGCTGACGTGCGCGTGCTCATCCTCCACAGCCGATACCGCTCGGGCCCGCTCTCAGGCGAGAACCGGGTGGTCACCGATGAGGCCGAGCTCCTGCGGAGAGCCGGCCACGAGGTCGACCTCCTCGCCCCGTCCGCTGAAGGTGAGTCGCGGGCGACGCTCGCTCTCCGGACGCTCACGTCCTCGGGTATCGGACGCGAGGTGCGACGTCGCGTTCAGAAGGACGGCGTGTCGATCGTCCACCTCCACAACGCCTTCCCCGCCCTCGGTCCTGAGGTCATTCGGGCGGCGGCGGAGGCGGGAGCGGCGGTTGTCGTCACGTTGCACAACTTCCGCTTGCTGTGCATCGCAGGGACGTTCTTCAGGGACGGCCGTGTCTGCGAGGCGTGCTTTCGGAGGACCCCCTGGCCAGGCGTCGTGCATGGCTGCTACCGACGCTCCCGTCTCCAGAGCTCTGTCGTCGCGACGTCGCTCGTCGGTTCCCGGCTGCGCGGGACGCTCACGCTCGTCCATCGCTTCCTCGCGGTCAGCGACTTCCTGGGCCGGCGGCACGCCGCGGCCGGGCTGCCGGCGGACCGGATCGTCGTCAAGCCGAACTTCGTTCCGGCGTTTCCGCTTCGCGAGGGGCCGGGCTCGTACTTCCTCGTCCTCGGCCGGCTCTCGGCCGAGAAGGGGGTGGGGATGCTCGTCGAGGCCTGGAGTCCCTCGCTCGCGGAGCTTCGCATCGTCGGTGACGGCCCTGAGCGGCCTGTGCTCGAGCGACTCGCCACGGGGAGCGCGGTGCGGTTCGTCGGCTCCCTCTCGACGAGCGAGGTGCCGACGGCGCTCGCAGGCGCGCGAGCCCTCCTCGTGCCCTCCGTCTGCTACGAAGGTCAGCCGCGAGCCATCCTTGAGGCGTACGCGGCAGGCGTCCCGGTCGTCGCCAGTCGCATCGGCGGGCTTGGAGAGCTCGTGGTCGACGGAGTGACAGGCTTCACCGTTTCGCCTGCCGACCCGAACGCCTGGCGTGACGCTGTCCGGCGGCTTCTCGACGACGAGGTCTCGCTCAGGCTCGGCGCCGGGGCTCGCGCGTGCTGGCAGGAGCGCTTCACGCCCGAGCGCGCCCTCGATCTGCTCGAGCGCGCGTACCGCGAGGCGCTCGCCGAGCGCGACCGCTCAGCGGCCTGAGCCGAGCGCGGCGTACGCCTCGAGGTGGCGCGCCGCGATGCGCGCCCAGGAGAAGAGCTCGGCGACGCGCGGCCGAGCCCGTTCGGCCTCGGCGCGCAGACGCTCCCGGTCGCGAGCGACCTCGGAGAGGGCACGCTGCACGGAGTCGAGCTCCGGCTCGACGAGCAGCACGTGCGAGAGCTCGGCGATCTCTGGGTACGACGCGACGCCCGTCTCCCGCGAGAGGATGAGTGGCGCGCCGCGGAGGAGCGCCTCGGTGGCGCTGAGCGAGAACCCTTCGTGTCGGGACACGATGACGGAGCAGTGTGCCTCGTCCAGGAGCCGCGCGACCTCGGGAGCCTGGACAGGGCCGGTGAACTCGAGGGCGCCCTCGATCCCGAGCTCCCTCGCAAGGCGCTCGAGACGCGAGCGACCGCCACGCCAGTCGGGGCCTGCGAGCGTTAGTCGGACGCTTCCTGGAGCCAGCGCGAGGGTGGCGGCGATCGCTCGCAGG
>JAVQXS010000331.1:0-2400 GCA_033578065.1 Thermoleophilia bacterium | reverse complement strand
CGCGCGGCGGATGTCATCGACGGGGACGCGGATCACCGTCCCGAGGTCGGAGATGAGCATCACCTGGTAGCCGTCGCGGACGATGCGGGCGCCCACGAGGCGGCCCTTCCCCTCGACGAGCTGCGCCGTCTTCACCCCCATCGTCCCGCGACCCTTCACGGGGTACTCCTTCACCGGCGTGCGCTTCCCGTACCCGTTCTCCGTGACGACGAGGAGGTCGGCATCGTCAGCGGCGACGTTCACCGAGATCACCTCGTCTCCGGCGCGGAGCTTCATGCCGAGGACGCCGGAGGTGTCCCGGCCCATCGGCCGCACCTGCGAGCCGTGGAAGCGCACGGCCTGCCCGAGCCGCGAGACGAGGAGGATGTCGTCACCGTCGTCGGCGAGGCGCACGCCGACGAGCTCGTCGTCCTCCCGAAGCTTGATGGCGATGATCCCGTCCGCCTTGAGCGGGGTGTTGTAGGCGGCGAGCTCGGTCTTCTTCACCATCCCGCGGCGCGTCGCGCACACGAGGTACCTCCGCTCCTGGAAGTCCCGGGTCGCGATCACCGCCTGCACCCGCTCGCCCTGACGGAAGGGCAGGAGGTTCACGATCGCCTTCCCCTTCGCCTGACGCGCCCCGAGCGGGAGCTCGTGCACCTTGAGCCGGTACACCTTCCCGACGTTCGTGAAGAAGAGTATGAAGTCGTGCGTCGAGGCGACGAAGAGGTGCTCGATGTAGTCGCCCTCCTTCAGCTCCATGCCCATGACGCCGACGCCGCCTCGGCGCTGCTCGCGGTACGAGGACACGGGGAGCCGCTTGACGTAGCCGGACTTCGTGATCGCGATCACCATGTCCTCCTCGGCGATCATGTCCTCGAGCTCGAGCTCGCCCGCGGCGGCGAGGATCTCCGTCCGGCGGTCGTCGCCGCGGCCGTAGATCTCCTTGATCTCGAGAAGCTCCTCGCGGACGACCGCGTCGATGCGAGCGGGGTCGCCGAGGATCGCGCGGAGCTCGGCGATCCGCTCGACGAGGTCGGCGTGCTCGTCCTCGATCTCCTTGCGGGCGAGGCCCGTGAGCCGAGCGAGGCGGAGATCGAGGATCGCCTGCGCTTGGATCTCCGTGAGCTCGAAGCGCTCCATGAGCCCGCTGCGGGCAGCATCGGTATCGGCCGAGGAGCGGATGAGGTCGATCACCTCGTCGAGGTTGTCCAAGGCGATGAGGTAGCCCTCGAGCACGTGCGCGCGCTCGAGCGCGCGACGGAGCTCGTGCTTCGAGCGCCGGGTGACGACCTCGCGCTGGTAGTCGAGGTAGTGACGGACGAGCTCGAGGAGCGAGAGCGTCCGCGGGACGCCATCGACGAGGGCGACCGCGTTGTAGCCGAACGTCGTCTGGAGGGGGGTGTGCTTGAAGAGCTTGTTCAGGACGACCTTCGGGACGGCGTCGCGCTTGAGCTCGATCTGGATCCGCATCCCCGTCTTGTCCGAGTAGTCCTGGAGGTCGGAGATCTCCGTGAGGACCTTCTCGCGGACGAGGTCGGCGATCTTCGCGATGACGCCCGACTCCCCGCCCTTCTTCACGCCGTAGGGAAGCTCGGTGACGACGATGGCGCTCCGACCACCACGCAGCTCCTCGACGTGGGCGCGGGCTCGCATGACGATGCGTCCTCGTCCGCTGCGGTACGCGTCGCGGATGCCCTCGCGCCCGAGGATGATCGCCCCCGTCGGGAAGTCCGGTCCCTTGAGGTGGTGCATGAGGTCGTCCACGCTCGCGGACGGCTTGTCGATGAGCGCCACGACCGCGTCGATCGCCTCAGCGAGGTTGTGCGGTGGGAGGTTCGTCGCCATCCCGACGGCGATGCCGCTCGCGCCGTTCACGAGGAGGTTCGGGAAGCGCGAGGGGAGCACCGACGGCTCCCGCTGCGACTCGTCGTAGTTGGGCACGAAGTCGACCGTGTCTGCGTCGATGTCCCGCAGGAGCTCGGTCGCGATGCGGGACAGGCGGCACTCGGTGTAGCGCTGGGCGGCGGGTGGATCGTCGTCGATCGACCCGAAGTTCCCCTGCCCGTCGACGAGGGGGTAGCGCAGCGAGAAGGGCTGCGCCATACGCACGAGCGTGTCGTAGATCGCCTGGTCGCCGTGCGGGTGGTACTTCCCCATCACGTCGCCGACGACGCGCGCGCTCTTCACGTAAGGGCGGTTCGGCTGGTGGCCGTTCGCGTGCATCCCCCAGAGGACGCGCCGGTGCACCGGCTTCAGCCCGTCCCGAACATCGGGCAGGGCACGGCCGACGATGACGCTCATCGCGTAGTCGAGGTAGCTCGAGCGCATCTCCTCCTCGAGCCCGCGCGGCTCGATCCGCCCGGCGCCGAGCGGCTCGCTCGTAAGCTCAGACATCGAGGAACCTCACGTCGCGCGCGT
>JAVQXS010000330.1:0-2401 GCA_033578065.1 Thermoleophilia bacterium | reverse complement strand
ACGTTCGTCGCGCGGACGATCCCATCGATCGTCGACTGGCCCGTCCCGTAGCGGTTGTCGAACAGGTGCTTGGTCTGCGCCTCGTTCACCGCGATCACGGGGAAGCCGAGCTTGCCCTCCCGCTCGAGCGCCTTGAGCCGGATGACGCCCGTCGTCGTCTCCTCCGTGCCGGCGATGACGTCCCCGAGCTGCTCGCGGCGGGCGGAGTGGAGGACGCCGATGACGTCGGCCCCGTCGTCCATCGTCAGGTGCGGGCGGTGGTCGACAGCGGCCTCGATGTGCGCGTAGTACGTGTCGTTGTCCTCCCCCTTGATCGCGAAGACGGCGACGTCGTGCTCGGCAACGAGCGCCGCTGCGACGTCGTCCTGCGTCGAGAGCGGGTTCGACGCGCAGAGGACGACGTCCGCTCCGCCCGCCTGCAGCGTGCGCACGAGGTTCGCCGTCTCCGTCGTCACGTGCAGGCACGCGGAGATGCGGTAGCCCGCGAGCGGCTGCTCGCGCTCGAAGCGCTCGCGGATCGCAGCGAGCACTGGCATCTGTCGGTCGGCCCAGGCGATCCGCCGCGCCCCTTCCGGAGCGAGGGCGAGGTCTTTCACGTCGTAGCGGCGGGTTCGTGCCATCGTCGTCTCCTAGCGTGGGTCGGTGGTCGTCCGGTCGTCGATCACGCCGCCTCGGGCGTCGCGAGCAGACGCTCCTGCTTGCGCTGCTCCCACTCGACCCACGCAGGCGACGGCCGCTCGGGGCTGGGGACGGTCGTCCCCTCGAGCCAGGTCTCGACGGCAGCTCGGAGTTCCGGCTCCCGTCGGAGGCGGAGCGCGAACTCGAGCTCGGCGAGCTCGACGCCGAAGCGCGCCCGGAGCGCGCGGAGCGTCTCGAGCTGGTTGAGCTCCCGGATCCCGTAGCCCCGGTACCCGGAGCGCGTGCGCTCGGGGACGACGAGCCCGCGGCGCTCGAGGTAGCGCAGCATCCGTGGCGACCAGCCGGTTCGGCGACTCGCCTCGCCGATCGTCATCCGCGGAGGCACGGGCGAACCCTAGCACGATCGTGTCAGAGTCTCGGCGCTCGACGGGCCCTACGGAGCCGAGGTCCCCTCGCGCCCGTACCGGTCCTCGAGACGAACGACGTCGTCGAGGTGGGGCGTCGAGACCTCGAGGACGAGCGTGTCCTCGAGCGCGGTGACCCGATGCACGGTGCCGGGAGGGAAGCGGAACGCGTCGCCGGGCCCGATCTCGACCGCCTCGAGGCCGCCGTCGCGCTCGCCGAGCTCGAGGAGGGCACGCCCCTCGCGGACGAGCCAGGACTCGTCCTTCACCTCGTGGAGCTGGAGGCTGAGGGCATGGCCCGCACGGACGAAGAGCAGCTTCCCGACGTAGGCATCGGTCTCCGCCCACACGAGCTCCCACCCCCACGGCTTCTCGACGCGGCGTGGATGCGAGCGGAAGCGGTCGGCGACGGTCACGAGAAGCGCAGCGCCCGCTCGGGGATGGTCTGGTCGGCACCGATGCGGAGGCCGTGGTCGAGCTCGTTGCCGGCCCCGAGCGAGGCGCCCGGACCGACGACGGCGAGGTTCCGAACCTCGCAGTCGCGATCGAGCCTCGCGTCCTCGCCGACGATGGAGCCGAGGACGAGCGAGCCAGCGCCGATCGTCGCCCGCGCGCCGACGACGGCGTTCTCGACCACCGCCCCCTCGCCGACGCGCGCTTCCGCCCCGACGACGGCGAGGCTGCCCACGCGGGCGTGTGGCTCGAGCACCGCTCCCGGGCCGACGTACACGGGCGGCACGAGCCGGGCCTCGGGGTGGACGCGCGCCGCGGGATCGACGAGCGTGAAGTCAGCGCCGAGCGCTCGCCCGACCTCGGTCTCGAACGTCCGCTCGAGGACGTCGCGGTGCGCCTGGAGGTACGACTCGGGCGTTCCCACGTCGAGCCAGTAGCCGGGGAGCTCGAGGCCGTAGACCGCTCCCTCGGCAGCGAGCCGCGGGAAGACCTCCCGCTCGATCGACACGGATCGTCCCTTGGGTACGAGCTCGAGGACCTCGGGCTCGAGGACGTAGAGGCCGGCGTTGATGAGGTCGGTGTCGATCTCCTCGGGGCGCGGCTTCTCGAGGAAGGTCACGACCCTGCCGTCCGCCGCCAGACGGACGAGCCCGTAGCGGCTCGGATCGGCGACCGGCGTGAGGAGGATCGTCGCCTTCGCGCCCGTCGCGCGGTGGAAGCGGACGAGCTCGCCGAGGTCGGCCTCGCGCAGCGAGTCGCCGTTCAAGGCGAAGAACGACTCCTCGAGTCGCTCCCCCGCGAACCCGATCGCGCCTCCGGTGCCGAGCGGCTCCGGCTCGACCGCGTACTCGAGTCGGAGCTCGCCGTAGGCGTCGCCGAACGCCTCCTGCACCTGGTGCGGCAGG
>JAVQXS010000329.1:0-2420 GCA_033578065.1 Thermoleophilia bacterium | reverse complement strand
ATCGTCTCGACGTCGTTCTTCACGAGTCCACCGGGGAGGTTCGGCGTCCCCAGGTACCAGGAGGAGCTGGACGCCTCGAGCGTGATATTTGCGACCTTCAGCCACCGGATCGGGGTCAAGTTGTCGAGCCCGTTCGCCCGAGCACGGACCTGGATGTCAGCAGAGAGGGGGAGCACGTAGTGACGACCAGCGGCTCGTCGTGAGAGGCAGACGTCACCGACGACACAGCAGATGCGTCCCCCCGGAACGAGCACCCGGTGACACTCCTGCCAGCACCGGTCAAGCTCGTCCAGGAACGACTCGTAGGCCTCCAGACTCGCTGGGTCACTGCCGTTGCCGAGCTGTCCTGGAGCATCGTCGTACGTCTTGAGGAGCGCGTACGGAGGGCTCGTGACGACGAGATGGACACTTTCATCTGGGATCCACGAGAGGTCGCGGGCGTCGCCCAGTGCGACAACGTGGCGAGTCCTCGGCTGCATGGCGTCCATCCTAGAGATCCCCATCGGACGTCTCTCGTCCGGCTGCCAAGGCGGCACGGAGTTGGCACGGCGTGGTGACGAGATGCTCCTGCGGAGATCACCGAACGCCGCGCACAGGGGGAGCGTGGAACCGCCATTCGCGGCGTCCGACGGCGGTGGCAGACGCGAGCTACCGCGCCATCGCGCGCTCGACCGCCTCCTGCTCCTCGGGGGAGAGCGCGACCGAGGAGCGACCACGGTCGAGGTCCTTCACGTAGAGGCGCGCGTAGTCGCGCCCCTGGATGGCCGTGATCACCGCGCCTGTGCGGTTCGCGTCGAGGAGCGCGATCGACGCGGACTGCTGGCCGCCCGTCCCCTCGTAGGCGTCGTAGCGCACGACCGCGGTGTTCGTGAGAGCGCCGTCCACGCGCCGGTCGACGCGCGAGAGCCCGGCAGCGACCTCCGTCACCGCCCGATTGACGTCGTCGATCCGCGCTTGGAGCGCGACCGCGAACTCGAGCAGGTCGCGGCGCCCTCCAGCGAGGACGACCGCCTGCGCCTGCCGGAGCCGTGCGAGACGGCGCCAGAGCACGAGCGCGACGAGAAGCGACAGGGCCGCCACTCCGCAGGCGGCGATCGCGACCGCGAGCGAGAGCGTCACAGCGTGAAGATGACCGGGTACTCGGCCGAGTTGTTCGCGAGGTTCGTCTCGCCGGGCACCGGGTCGACGTCGACGCGGACGGACACCCGCTCGCCGAAGGGGACGAGCGTCCCGATCCGGAAGGTCACGGTCTTCACCTCGCCCGGATCGATGATCGGGATCGTCTCCTTGCGGACGATCGGCTCGGGCTGCTTCGGGATGGTGAGCGTGACGACGATCTGCACCTCCTGGGCGTCGCCCGTGTCCTCCACCCCGACCTCGAACGCGAGCCGCTCCGTCACCCGGATCGTCGTCTCCGTCGTCGTCGAGAGGAGCTGCTCGCTTGGCAGCGCCTTGACGTACGCGATGCCGGTCCCGTGCAAGCCCGTCGGGGTGCCCCCGGTCGAGGCGCCCTGGATCCGTTGCCAGATGGCGGCGAGCGCGCTCGCGGTCGCGATCTCGGGCGCGGTGACGAACTGCGACGCCGGCACCTCGACACCTGTCACACCTTCCCTGTCGAGCGCAGCCTGGGCTCGCGCCATGAACGAGTCGGTCCAGATGACGTCGCTCGCGAGCAGGCGCTGCATGGAGAGCGCGAGCTGCTCGCCGGCGGTGGCAGGCTCGGTCTCGCTCGTGAGCTGGGAGAACGACACCTGGAGCCCTTTCACCCCGTTCGCCCGGTACTGGAGCGCCTCGATGAGCCCAGCGTTCGCCTCGAAGAGCGGGCCGGGCGGGCGCAGCGACTGCGCGCGGCGCACCTGGCTCTCAGCGGTCTGCGCGAAGCCCCGCAGCTTCGCGTCGAGATCCTCGAGCTTCAACCCCGGAGTCGTGAGCGTCGTCGCGAGGTTGCGGCCGAGCCGCGCCGAGTTCGCGCCGATGACGCCGGCCTCCCCCAAGTAGTCGCCGAAGCGCGTGGCCTTCCGCTCTGCGGTGCAGCCCTCGATCCAGACGACGAGGAGGACGAACACGAGGATCGCAAGCGCGACGAGGCCGACGAGCCGGAGGAGCGGGACGAGGTTCCCGGGAGCTCGGAACCGGGGACCGCGACCGCGTGGCCCCCGGCCTCCGCGCACGGCCTCGCTCGCGCTGGCGGCGGGCTCCTCCCACGCTGGCGGCTCCGCCTCGTCGAAGAAGTCGAAGTCGAGGATGTCGTCGTCCCGCGCGCTCACCGGATGTCCCGGACTCTAGATGCTCGGCCGGCGAGACGGTGAGCGCCGGAGCGACGACGCTCGAGGCGTGACCTCCTCGTCCGCCCGTTCGTCCGGAGAACGCTGAGGGACCAGGAGCAGGCGCCGAGGCGACCCGAGCGGGAGAGGAGTTCC
>JAVQXS010000328.1:0-2423 GCA_033578065.1 Thermoleophilia bacterium | reverse complement strand
CGTCTAGGCGAGGATGACGCGCTCAGCGTCGTACACCACCTTGACGGACGCGACCACAGGCGGCGTTCGCACGAGCGTTCGCACGGCTCGCAGCCGCTCAGCGCACACACCGAGAGCGCCTTTTACGCTGCAGCCCGTGGAAGCGCAGCTTTTGTCGTGGTTCGCGGAGAACGGCCGCGACCTGCCCTGGCGCAGGACCCGCGACCCGTACGCGATCCTCGTGAGCGAGGTCATGCTCCAGCAGACGCAGGTGGCGCGCGTCGTGCCGCGTTACCTCTCGTGGCTCGAGCGCTGGCCCACCGTCGAAGGGCTCGCGGCTGCTCCGGTTGCCGACGTCATCCGCGCCTGGCAGGGGCTCGGGTACAACCGCCGCGCGCTCAACCTCCACCGCGCTGCCCGCTCCATCGCAAGCGAGGGCTGGCCGGCCGACCTGACGCGCCTTCCCGGCGTCGGGCCCTACACGGCGGCGGCGATCCGCTGCTTCGCCTTCGGAGAGGACGTGCTCCCCGTGGACGTGAACGTCGGGCGCGTGCTTCGGAGGACCGGCGCCCGCTTCTCTGCAGCATCCGCTCACGCGCTCATGGACCTCGGCGCGGCAGTCTGCCTCGCGAGGCGGCCGCGCTGCGCGAGGTGCCCGCTCGCCGAGGCCTGCCCTTCGCGCGGAACCCGCGAGGAGCCCGCCAGGAGGCAGGGGCCGTTCGAGGGGTCGTTCCGCCAGCGCCGCGCCGCGACGCTCCGTCTCGTCGCCGACGCCCCGCGTCCTCTCGCCGAGCTCGACGCGGAGGTCGTCGACGCGCTCGCACGAGACGGGCTCGTCGCCGTCGTCGAGGGGACCGTCTCGCTTCCTCCGTAGGAGGAGCTACGTCGCGCGCACGAGGGCGACGGCGAGCGCTGCGAGCCCCTCGCCCCGCCCGGGGAAGCCGAGCCCGTCGGTCGTCGTCGCCCGCACGCTCACGCGCGCGGGCTCGACGCCGAGCGCCCCGGAGAGCCGTTCCCGCATCTCCTCCCGGACATCGCCGATGCGCGGATCCTCGCCGACGAGCACGCAGTCGGCGTTCACGAGCTCGAAGCCCGAGTCGCGCACCTCGCGGTACGCCTCCCAGAGGAGGTCGAGCGAGGACGCGCCGCGGTACGCCTCGTCCGTGGACGGGAAGAGCGTCCCGATGTCTCCGAGACCGGCGGCGCCGAGGAGGGCATCGATGAGCGCGTGCGCGATCACATCCCCATCGGAGTGCCCGGCGAGCCCGCGCGGGTAGTCGATGGAGACGCCGCCGAGGACGAGCGGCACCCCCTCCTCGAACGCGTGCGCGTCGACCCCGAGCCCTACCCGGAGCTCGCTCACACCCAGGTCTCCACGAGACGGAGATCGGCGGGCGTCGTGATCTTCACGAGCTTCGGGTCGCCCTCGACGATCGCGACCCGGCCGCCCCGGCGCTCGACGAGGGAGGCGCAGTCGGTCGCGCTCGCGAGGTCTCCCGCGAGCGCGCTCCGCAGCGTCCGGGCGAGGAAGGCCTGCGGCGTCTGCGCACGGACGAGGCCGTCGCGGGGCACCGTCTCCACGACCTCGCGCCCCTCGACTCGCTTCAGCGTGTCGGTGACCTCGAGCGCCGGCACGACACCGTCGAAGCCTTCGGAGAGCGGCGCGAGCACCCGCTCGACGAGGGCGTCGGTCACGAGCGGCCGGGCAGCGTCGTGGACGAGAACGACGAGCACGTCCTCGGGAACCTCCGCCATCCCGGCCCGGACCGACTCCGCCCGCGTCGAGCCGCCCGTCACGCACGCTGCGACCTTCGATGCCGCGACCTCCTCTGCAAGCAGGATCGCAGGCTCCTCCCACCCCGGAGGGGCCGCCACCACGAGCCCGTCGATCCACGGGCAGCGGTCGAGGCGCTCGACGCTCTCGGCGAGGAGCGGACGGCCGGCGAGCGCGGCGAACGCCTTCGGCCGCTCGAGCCCGAGGCGCTCGCCGCTCCCCGCCGCGGCGACGATCGCCCACGCCGCCCCGGCTCCTACGTCGGGACCGTCGTCGACCTCACGCACTCGCAGGAGCGGGCTTCGCCTTCGCCCGCGCCTCCGGCTTCGGCTGGCCGGCGCGGGAGAGGATGTCGTCGAGCCAGGCGGCCGCTTCCTCCTCGGTCATGTCCTTCGCGTACATGAGCTCGGAGGCGAGGATCTTCTTCGCCTTCACGAACATCTGCTTCTCGCCGGTGGAGAGTCCCTTCTCGTTGTTGCGGACGGCGAGGTTCCGCACGACCTCCGCGAGCTCGAAGATGTTGCCGGTCTTCATCTTGTCGCGGTTGTGCTTGAACCGCCGGTTCCAGTTCTTCGGCATCTCGGTCGAGCCGCCGGACAGCGTCTTCACGACGAGAGCTACCGTCCGCTCGTCGATCACCTGCCGCAAGCCGACCCGCTCCGCGTTCTCG
>JAVQXS010000327.1:0-2447 GCA_033578065.1 Thermoleophilia bacterium | reverse complement strand
CCTCCCGGCGGAGACCTCGCAGGAGGCCGTCCTTTCCCTCCTCGCCGAGCTGAACGCCGACGAGGACGTGGACGGCATCCTCGTCCAGCTCCCGCTCCCAGATCACATCGACGAGGCGACGGTGCTGCGCTCGGTCGATCCCGCGAAGGACGTCGACGGCTTCCACCCGCTGAACGCGGGGCGGCTCTTCATCGGCGAGCCGTTCCTCGTGCCTGCGACCCCCTCCGGGGTGATGGTCATGCTCGACGAGCACGGTGTCGCGCTCGAGGGTGCCGAGGCGGTCGTCATCGGCCGGAGCGAGATCGTCGGCAAGCCGATGGCAGCGCTCCTCCTCTCCCGCAACGCGACGGTGACGATCTGCCACTCGCGCACCGCTGACCTCGCCTCCCACACGCGGCGGGCGGACGTCCTCGTCGCCGCCGTCGGACGCCCCGGCCTCGTGACCGCCGACATGGTGAAGCCCGGGGCGACGGTGATCGACGTCGGCGTCAACCGGACGGAGAGCGGGCTCGTAGGCGACGTCGATCCGGCGGCGTTCGAGGTCGCGGGGCTCATGACCCCCGTTCCCGGTGGGGTCGGCCCGATGACGATCGCCATGCTCCTCCGCAACACGCTCACGGCGGCGCGGGCGCGACGCGGGTAGCCGCCCGCGCTCGGGCCGGGGCGCGAGCGTCCGTCTGTTGCGGCGTTCGGACGCAGGCGCTAGCGTTCCGCGCGTTCAGGTCATCGGCGTCGGCTGCGGGTCTTCGGCCGACGCCTTCGCGTGTAGGAGGACGCAGTGGAGCAGGGCACCGTGAAGTGGTTCTCGAACGAGAAGGGGTACGGCTTCATCGAGCGCGAGGGTGGGGAGGACGTGTTCGTCCACCACACCGCGATCCAGATGGAGGGCTTCCGGACCCTGAGCGAGGGGCAGCGCGTGACCTTCGAGGTCGTCCAGGGCCCCAAGGGTGCCCAGGCCGCGAACGTCGTCGCCGTGGCCGGCTGAGCGAGCCGCGATCGCGTCGAGGCGGGCTCCCTCCGGGGCCCCTCCATCCTCGGGGGCTCGACGGGCGAGTCCCGGCTCTAGGATCTCTCCGATGGCGATCTCCCGAGAGGACGTCCTCCACGTCGCGCGCCTCGCGCGCCTCGCGCTCCACGAGGAGGAGATCGAGCGGCTCACGCGCGAGCTCGCCCAGATCGTGGCGGCGGTCGGGGTCGTCTCCGAGCTCGACCTCGCCGACGTCCCTCCGACCTCGCACCCGCTCGATCTCGTGAACGTCCTCGCCGAGGACGAGCCTCGACCCTCGCTCCCGCTCGAGGACGTGCTCGCGAACGCGCCCGACGCCGAGGGCTCCCTCTTCCGCGTCCCCGCATGGCGCGAGTAGTCGACACGCTCCGGCTCACCGCCGAGGAGGCGGCGGGTCTGCTCGAGCGCCGCGAGCTCTCGCAGGCCGAGCTGCGCGAGGCGTACCTCGACGCGATCGCCGAGCGCGACGGCGAGCTCCGTTGCTACCTGCGGACGGTCGAGGAGGCCGAGGGCGAGGGCGTCCCCATCGCGCTCAAGGACGTCATCTCGACGAAGGGGGTGGAGACGACGGCCGGGTCGAGGATCCTCGCGGGCTACGTCCCCGTCTTCGACGCCACGGTCGCGGCACGGGTGAAGGCGGCCGGGCTCCCGCTCCTCGGGAAGACGAACACGGACGAGTTCGCGATGGGCTCCTCGAGCGAGAACTCGGCGTACGGGCCGACGCGGAACCCGTGGGACCCAACCCGCGTCCCCGGGGGCTCCGGCGGCGGCTCGGCGGCGGCCGTCACGGCCGGCCTCGCCCCGTGGGCGCTCGGCTCGGACACGGGCGGCTCGATCAAGCAGCCGTCGGCGCTCTGCGGGAACGTTGGCCTCCGTCCCACGTACGGCAGCGTCTCGCGCTACGGGATCGTCGCCTTCGCCTCGAGCCTCGATCAGATCGGCCCGGTGGCGAAGACGGTTCGCGACGCCGCGCTCCTGTACTCGATCATCGCGGGCCGCGACCCGCTCGACTCGACGACGGCCGAGCTCCCCGAGCCCGTGCGGCTCCCGGAGGGAGACTCGCTCGCCGGGCTGCGGATCGGCGTCCCGACGGAGCTCGTCGAGGCAGAGGGGATCGAGCCGGGGGTACGAGAGCAGGTGGAGCGCGCGCTCGAGCTCGCCGAGGAGCTCGGGGCGCAGGTCGGGGAGTGCGCGCTCCCGAGGTCCGCCCGCTACGGGCTTCCCTGCTACTACCTCATCGCGCCCGCGGAGGCGTCCTCGAACCTCGCGCGCTACGACGGCATCCGCTACGGCCTGCGAGCCGAGGGCTCGAGCTACCAGGAGGTCGTCGACCGCACGCGGGACGAGGGCTTCGGCGACGAGCCGAAGCGACGGATCATGCTCGGCACGTACGCGCTCTCCGCCGGGTACTACGAGGCGTACTACGGCAAGGCGCAGAAGG
>JAVQXS010000326.1:0-2451 GCA_033578065.1 Thermoleophilia bacterium | reverse complement strand
CGCGATGATGCCGAGGAGGACGAGGAAGCCTCCGGGGACGAGGATGGCGGCGATGCGGGTGCGGAGGTCGCGAACCTCGATGCCGTGGATGCGGTCGGAGAACGCGTTCAGGCCGTCGATCGTCGCGAGGTACGCGCGCTCCGGCCCGTAGCGCTCGCCGAAGCGCGCCGCCGCACGCGCGGCGGCGCGCCACGTCGGTGGCGCGACGAGCGCGAGGCCGCCCAGCCCGTAGGCGAGGAGCGCCATGACGTTCTCGGCCCTGGCGTCGAGGTGGTAGGAGACGTCGATCGCCGTCGGGACGCCGAGACTCGACTCCGCAGCGGCGTTCGCGAGGCCGACGAAGGGCCCGGGGAGGAAGCCGCCCACGAGGACGAGGCCGCCGAGGACGGCGACCGGCCACACGAGGAGCCCGCTCGCTCGGGTCGCTTCGCTGCGCGCGGGCCCGAGGAAGATGCCGAGCCAGAAGCGCCCGATGTAGGCGAAGGTGAGGGCTGCTCCGAGGACGGCGAGCGTGGCGATGAGGGTCGACCGCTCGGCGCTCGCCTTGAAGAAGAGCTCGTCCTTGAAGAAGCCGATCGTGAGCGGGAGGGCGGCGAGCCCGAGCGCCGCCGCCCCGCTACCCGCGGCGAGGAGCGGCAGCCGACGTGCGAGACCTCCGAGCGCCGAGAGCCGGTCGGCGCCCGTGGCCTCGGTGACGGCGCCCGCCGTGAGGAAGAGCGCGCTCTTCGCGAGCGCGTGCGCGAGGACGTAGAGGCCCGCTCCGACAGCGCCGACCGGCCCCCCGAGGCCGTAGAGGACGACGACGTAGCCGTACTGGGAGATCGTCGAGTAGGCGAGGAGCTGCTTGAGGCGGTCGCGCGTGAGCGCGAGGACGCCGCCCACCGCCATCGACGCGAACCCGCAGACGACGAGCCCATCGAGGAGGAGCTCGCTCGTCTCGAGGAACGGGTAGAGACGACCGAGGAGGAAGACCCCGGCGGCGACCATGGCGGCCGCGTGCAGGTAGGCGGACACGGGCGTCGGCGCGGCCATCGCGCGGGGAAGCCAGAAGTGGAAGGGCGCCTGCGCGCTCTTCGCGAGCCCCGCGAGGGCCATGAGGGCGGCGGCGATCGTGACCGTGGGGCCGGGCTCGACCCGCTCGCTGAGCTCGGGGATGGAGAACGTTCCGTACTCCGCGTAGAGGAGGAGCGAGCCGACGAGGAGGAGGGTCGCGGTGACACCGGTGACGACGAGCGCCATGAGGGCGGCGACGCGCGCCTCGAGCTCCCGACGGTCGTACCCGATGAGGAAGTACGACGAGATGGCGGTGAGGTCCCAGAAGAGGAAGAGGAGCACGAGGTCCTGCGCCGTCACGAGGCCGACCATGGAGACCAGGAAGAGGAGGAGGAAGCCGTGGAAGGGGAGCTCGTCGCTCCGCGGGCGTCCTTGGTGCGCGAGGTGGAGCGGCACGTAGCCGGCCGAGTAGAGCGCGACGGCGAGCCCGATCCCCGTCGCGAGCAGGGCGTAGAGAGCGCCGAGCCCGTCGAGCTCGAAGGCGAGCCGGAGCCCGAGCGAGGGCGCCCAGGGCGCGTCCACGGCCACCCCGCCGGCCGCCCAGCCGCCGAGGACGAGGAGGAACGCGAGCGCTGCCGCAGCCGCCGACAGCCGGGCGATGGGGCTCATCCCGCGCAAGCCTAGGCAACGCGCCGGAGTCGTCGCTCCGAGCGCGACCTCCGAGACGCCGGCGCGCCGCTCCACGCAGGCAGCGACGGTCCCCGAGCGGCGAGAGGCGCTGACGTGGTTGACTGAGGACGTGGCCATCAGCTCCGCCGAGCCCTCTGCCGTCGACCCGCTCGAGATCGGCCGACTCCGCGATCCGCTCGGGGTGCTGAGCGTGTACGTCGACGCCGATCCGCACGAGCAGGCCGCAGCGCGTCCGAGCTGGGTCGTCGCCGTGGAGAACGGTCTCCGCGAGGTCCGGGAGCAGGTGAAGGCGAACGGCGACCACGCTCGCTGGAGAGCGGTCTTCGACCGCCTCGACGCGCTCGGGCCGGAGATCGCCGCGCTCGTCGATGCGCGACGACCCGGACGGGGCAGGGCGCTCTTCGCCACCGTCGCCGGGGGCGAGCAGCGGACGGTCGTGCTCCAGGTACCGCTCGAGAGCCGCGTGGTCCTCGACGAGGTTCCGCACCTCGTTCCGCTCGTCGCGGCGCTCGACCGCGGTCGGCCGGCGGGCATCCTCGTCGTCTCGCACGCGGACGTCCGCGTCCTCGAGCAGCGACTCGGCGCCGTCGAGGAGATCGAGGGGATCTCGCTCGAGCCGGACACCTCCGAGTGGCGGGAGCTCAAGGGGCCGGCGGCGGCGAACCCGGCGCTCGCGCAGCACGCCGCCTCGCAGCGTGACCTCTTCGAGCGGCGGCTCGAGGAGCATCGCCTCCGCACCCTCGATGGAGCGGTTCCCCAGCTCGTCGA
>JAVQXS010000325.1:0-2452 GCA_033578065.1 Thermoleophilia bacterium | reverse complement strand
GACCTCCTCGAAGAAGCGCGGCGACTCGACGAGGATCGCGGGCGTCACGTCCTCGAAGTCCGCGCGCTCGAAGCCGGGGACGGAGACCCCGCTCTCGACGAGCTCGACGGAGTCGACGGTCGGGAACTGCGTGAGCGTGTACACGACCTGCGCGAGCGCCTCGTTCGGCAGCGGCGTCGAGAAGGCGACGCGCGCGACGCCCTCCTGGACCCCGAGCGAGACGAGCTCGGTGCCGTCGGGGACGGCGCTCTCGAGCGAGAGCTCCTCTCGCTCCTCCTCGGTTGGCCCCTCGAGCAGGCGCTCGATCGCCGCCGAGGCGACCGCGGGCGTCTCCTCTACCTCGCGCCGCACCGGCCAGACTTTGCCGTCGAGGAGGAAGTACACGCTCACCGCTCGGGTCGCGAGGCCGTCCTCGCCCGTCCCGTCTCCGGCCTCCCGCTGCCCGCCGCAGCCGACGAGCACGACGGCCGCGAGGAGGAGAGCGAGCGCCCCGGGCAGGCGGGTCACCGAGACAGCGTAGACGGTGACGCCGCTCGAGCGTCGCCGGGCTAGCCGGAGCCGAGCCCGACTCGGTCGACGAGCGCGGGGCGACCGCGCACGAGCGACGCCGCCTGCGGGCTGCGCGCGAGGCGCGCGCGGAGGAGCGTGAGGCGCGCCTCGCCGCCGATCTCGGAGCGCAGGCGAAGCTCGACGCCGAGCTCTCCGATCGCCGTGACGGAGCGCACCGCCACCCCGAGCTCGTCGAGCCACGCCCCTCGCTCGAGGTGGGGCTCAAGGTCGTCGACGACGAGGACGAGCTCGCATGCCTCCGAGCGCTCGCCCGCACGAGCCGCGGAGCGAGGAAGGAGAACGACCTGAACCTCGTCGAGCTCCGCGGCGCGGTCTGCAACCTCCGCGGCGAGGAGCTCCCCGGGCGTGTTGACGTTCGCGAGGATCGCCTCGTCGAGCTCGAGCACGCGCTCGCTCACCCCCTGCAAGGAGAGCTCGCCGGCGGCGATCCTCGCCTCGAGCTCGGGGAGCAGCGACCGCGGGTACGCGCCCGGCAGCGGTCCAGTCTGCGGCACGGCGAGCGCACGCGCGAGCGCGCGCAGCGCCTCTGCGGTGAGGAGCGGGCAGTCGACGGGCACGACGAGGCACGTTGGCAGCTCGGCGGCGCGGAGTCCCGCGACGAGCCCGACGATGGGAGCGCGCAGCTCCGAGCGGTCGTCGACCACGGGGAAGGGGAGCGAGAGCCGATCCGCGGCCTTGCCGACCGCGAGCACCTCGACGCAGACCTCCTCGAGCAGCCGCCATGCCCGCTCGGCGAGCGTCTCGCCCCGGAAGCGGGCGAGGGCCTTCGGCGAGCCGAAGCGCCGCGAGGCGCCCCCGACGAGGACGATCCCGCTCGCCGCTACGCGATTCGCCACGGCTCCGTGTAGACGGTGACGCGACCTCCCCGGACGAACCCGCAGAGCGTGAGGCCTCGGTCCTCGGCGAGCTCGATGGCGAGCGAGGACGGAGCGCCGACGGCGACGAGGATGGGGCAGCCCGCGACCGCCGCCTTCTGGACGAGCTCGAAGGAGATCCTCCCGCTCACGCAGAGGACGTGGCGCGCGAGGGGGAGGAGCCCCTGGAGGAAGGCCCAGCCGACGACCTTGTCCATCGCGTTGTGCCGGCCGACGTCCTCGCGGAGGCAGAGGAGCGCGCCGTCCGCATCGAAGAGACCGGTCGCGTGCAGCCCACCCGTGACGGCGAACGCGCGCTGCGCCGCGAGCAGCCGCTCAGGGAGGCTCGCGACGAGACGCTCGGAGACGCGGAGGTCGCTCTCGACGCGCGGCGCCTCGACCCGAACCGCCTCGATCGCTCCCTTCCCGCAGACCCCGCACGAGGAGGAGGTGTAGAAGCTCCGCCGCACCCGCTGCAGGTCGGAGTCGGGCGCTGCGACGTCGATCGTGTTCGCCGCGAGGTCGTCCGGCACCCGCGCCGAGCTCGGCCGTAGGCCCTCCGTGAGGCAGAAGCCGAGCGCGAGCTCCTCGTCGTGGCCGGGGGTCCGCATCGTCACGGCGACCGGCGTGCCGTCGATGCGAATCTCGAGCGGCTCCTCGACGGCGACGACGTCCGCCTCCTCGCTTCCCCCCGGGAGCCGGAGCGCCCGGATCCTCCGGGTGCTGTAGGGCGGTGCCCCGCTCCGCACCTCGCTGCTCACGCGCGCCAGCGTACCGCGCGCCCGGGGGAGGCCCGGCAGCCCCTCCGCACGGCTGGCACGATCGGCGCGTGGGGGCGCGACGCTTCCCGATCCGCTTCACGGGCGTCAACCGAGCGCTCTGGGCGCTCGGGCTGACGCCGAGCCGCTCCTGGGTCGAGGTCGACGACGAGACCCTCCGCGTGCGCATGGGCTGGGCGTTCCGACTCGACGTCCCCCGCGCGCACGTCCGACACGCGGCGCGCGAGAGCAGGCGCGTCTGGAGCTGGG
>JAVQXS010000324.1:0-2455 GCA_033578065.1 Thermoleophilia bacterium | reverse complement strand
CGCGCAGGAGGTCGGCGACACGGGTCGCGAGACGGCCGAGCGTCTGCCCCTCGGCATCGACGAGGAGCCACTCGCGCTCGATCTCACCGGGCTTTGCCGTGTACGTCTTCATCGCACAGAGACAGGCGGACGACCCATCGCCCGCGGGAGGCGGAGTCTAGCACCCGTCGCGCACCCGCCGGGCTCACTCGCGTGTCGATGGAGGTCGGATCGATCGGCTTCGGCGCCCGAGGCGAGCCGGACGACATCCGAAGGCTCGCACGTGCACCTGGCCCTGCCGGCGCTCGCGCTCGTCGCGTCACCGCGAGCCAGAGGATCGGTAGTACCATGGCCCGCTCAGCACATCCTCGGGGCTTCGGACATGAGCTGGGGGCTCGCCTTCGTCTACCTCCTCCTCGTAGCCGACCTCCAGAACCTCCTGTCGTGGTGGCGCGGCTGGACGATCACCGCCTCCTGGCTTGCCCCCGCGAGCGAGCGAAACGACGACTTCACGATCATCGTGCCGGTGTACGGCCATCCTCGCTACTTCGCAGAGCGCGACCGCCTGGCTCCGTACCGCGCGAACGTCCTCGTCGCGCTCGACCTCGGTGGACCGCACGCCGCGGAGCTTCGGGCCTTCGCTGACGAGTTCGAGACCGAGGGCTGGCGCGTCTACCGGGCGGAGACGCCGAATCCGAATCCGCCGCAGCTCATGCTCGAAGCCATCGAGGCCGGAGCCGTGACGACGGCCTACGTGCTGCGGATGGACGCAGACACGTACCCGCTCGAGGACATCGGGAAGTTCATCCACCAGATGGATGTCGTCGGAGCGGATATCTGCTCGGTCGAGGTCGAGGTCGCCCGGCCCCGAGGGCTGGTGGGACGAATCCAGGCGCTCGAGTACCGCATGGCGATGCTATCGCGCCGCTTCCGACCCTGGCTCACGTCTGGAGCCTGCTTCGTCGCCCACCGGGAGGCGCTGAGAACGATCCTCCGCCGTCACTCGTTCTGGTTCCCCGGCGAGGACATCGAGACCGGCGCGATCGGGCATGCCCTCGGAATGCGCGTTCGACATCTCGCCCTTCGGGTCGCCACCGAGGCGCCGGACACCTGGCGCGACCTCTACCGGCAGCGGCGGCTCTGGTGGGCGGGCGGCTTCCGTCACATCGTCGTGAACGTGGACAAGAACGCGTGGCACAAGCCTGGATGGACCGCGTACTACCTCGGCCTCGTGACCTGTGGGGTCGCCTGGAAGAGCGGAGACCTCCTCGGGATGAGCTCGGGCCCGTCGGCGCTGCGAGCGGCTGCCCTCCTCCTCGTCATCTACATGGTCATCACCGTGGTCGCCAACTGGGAGGTTCGCTCGCTACTCATGCTCGCCTACCCTCCGTACGCGTTCGTGCAGGCGCTCGCCATGCCGACGATCGGAGCCCTGCACTTCTGCGCGCTCGCTGTCAGGCAGCGCAAGCTCGGCCGTTACCAGATCCCGACTCTCCAGTGGTCCCACCGCCCGCGCGCGCATCGCGGGCATGCGTGGGCCATGGGCGGCCGCTACGAGATTCCCACCATCCGTCGCCACGGCATCGTGACGCCCAATGCGGGCGACAGCCCACTCGCGCGGCTTGCGCCTCATCCGGTCGACGGCTCGGGGACGGAGGCGGAGCCGTGGCGACCGACGGCGGAGGCGACGACCGCGAGCGTCGCTCCCGCCGCGAGCGCGGCGAGACGCGATCGGGCTCGTCGCTCCAGCGCGGCACCCCGCCGTACCCACTGCAGCGTCGCTCTACGCCGCTTCGCGCTTGTGCCAGAAGGCACCTGGCGGTAGGGTGCAGGTCGGTGACCGGGAGGTGCGGATGGCGAGTCGGGAAGGCGGGACACTGACCCCAGCGGAGATCCGGAGCACCGAGCTCCGTCGGAGCTGGCTGGGCGGCTACCGGCGGACGGCGGTGCACCACCTCCTCGAGGACGTCGCCGACGCGCTTGCTGCGACGCTGCGGGAGCGAGACGAGCTGGCCGATCGCGTCGAGACCTTGAAGGCCGAGGTCGAAGCCCGCGGCGAGCTCGAGAGGCTGCTCGCCTCGACGCTCGTCTTCGCCGAGTGGAGCTCGCGGGAGACGCGGGAGCAGGCACGACGCGAGGCGGACCTCCTCGTCAGGGAGGCGCAGGCCGAGGCACGTCGCATCGCGCGTGAGGCCGCTGCTGAGAAGCGGTACCTCGAGGGCTGCCTGCTCGACCTCCGAACGCGGCTGCGCTCCGCTCTCGGAGCGCTCGACGGATCCGAGGAGGCCGTGCCGTCGGCCGAGGACGAGCCCCCGACGCTGGAGCGGGCGCCGGGCGCCCCGGACGCGGTGGTCGACGAGCCGCGGTCGTCGTCGGACGTCGCCGAGGCGCCGGTCGCCGTGGACGGACCGGACGGGGGCACCGCATCCGGGGGCGCGCCGTCGGCGACCCGCAGCCCCCGGGACGAGCCGGGGCC
>JAVQXS010000323.1:0-2464 GCA_033578065.1 Thermoleophilia bacterium | reverse complement strand
AGGTGACGATCTGCTACGAGGGCGGCAAGACGGGCTCGACCGCGGACGTCGGCGACGCGGTCACCGTCCGGCTCACGCAGCCCTTCAGGTTCCGCCCGATCGTGCCCCTCGGGACGATCAACCTCACGGCGAAGGCGACCATGCGGCTCGAGCAGAAGCCCTCGAAGGGCGGGCTCACCACGCACGGAGCGTGCGCATGACGTCACGCCGGCCCCACCGCGAGAGCGGCCAGGTCGTCGTCTTCTTCGCGCTCTTCCTCGGCGTCCTCTTCGGGCTCGGGGCGATCGTCATCGCGATCGGCAACTGGTACACGCACGCCCGGCACCTCCAGACGAAGGCAGACGCGGGCGCGCTCGCAGGCGGCGGCATGTGGGAGTTCCCGTGCGGCCCGCAGATCGACCAGCGCATCGAGGACGAGGCCCGCCGCTTCATCGGGCCGCACACGCGCGCCGACGGCACGCTCTACACGGGCACGGTGTTCAACCCACAAGTCGGCGGGGTCTCCGGCTCGCAGATCCGCGCCGTCCTCAATGGGACCTCCTGGTACGACGACGACTCGAGCCCGAGCGTCGCCGACCGCACGAGCCCGGCGAACGCATCGCTCTGCGCGAGCATGACGCTCGACGTGAAGCTCACCGAGGACAACTCCTTCCCCCTCTTCAGCCTCATCCCGCTCTACCCCGACATCAAGCGCAAGGCGCGCGTCGAGATCCGGGAGGCCGAGGGGATCACCGGGCTCCTCCCGATCGCCGTGCGGGCGCCCGAGCCTCTCTCGGCGGCGGCGGTCTTCTACGACGAGAACACGGGGAACATCCGCGCCGTGCGCTACTTCGTGAAGAACTCCTCGATCTCCGGGCTCCCGGGCGGGCTCCAGGGGTGGACGACGTTCAACCCCGAGGATCCGAACACGTGGGCCTCGTTCGCCCCGACCTCGGAGACCGGGGTCGTCATCGCGACGAGCTACCGCGGCGCCTGCGCGACGAACCTCCCAGCAGGGAACACGCGGATCGCGACCACGGCGGCACCCTGCTTCGAGGATCAGGGCTTCACGACCGTCAACCAGCTCTGCAACCAGGGCTCCACGGTCCCGATCGTCACCTGCTACGCCGCGAGCGGCAACTGGCCGAGCCAGCAGGTCGCCTCCGGCCTCCACTTCATCCGCGGCTACCCGGCGACGACTCCGGGGACGGGGCCGCCCGGGCTCGAGGGGGCGCACCTCGAGTACCTCAGCTGCTCGTACTTCGGCTACCACCCGAACAACGAATGCCAGGCGCGGCTCCGCGTGACGCTCGACCTCGGCACGCTCGTCGGCACCTACCCGAACCCGAACCCGCCGCCCGGCCAGGTGCAGGGCCCCCTGCGCGCCTCGGACGTCGAGGTGCGCTTCCGCCTCGTCCGTGACGACGGGAGCTCGCAGTGCACCTTCGGCTCGAACTGCGACCTCCTCCCCGACAACGCGAGCGGGACGGGGACGGTGACCTTCGCGACGACGGGGTCGAACGCCTCCCCGCACCTCAGGTTCCCAGCGAGGTCCGGACGCAACGCGGTCGCGATCCAGGTGCGCCTGCGGAACGCGCAGAACCACACGAACGCGAACTGCCGGAACGCGAACTTCAACAACAACTGCCGCTGGTACTACCTCGCAGGGGACGGCGTCTCGACGAGGACGAACGAGCCGAGCGAGGCGGCGATCCTCGCCGCCCCCGTCCAGCGCGCCTTCCGCAGCGCGAACAGCCCCCCCGAGCGGCGAGCCGGCTCCGTCCAGTGGCTCCGGCTCACCGCGAACGACTGCGCGGGCGGGACGACGTACATCGACAACGAGGCGGCGAGCCGGCCTTCGGGCTCCGCGAGCTGCTTCATCGTCGACCTCGGGCTCAAGGGCGGGGTCGCCCGCGACGCCGACGAGCCCGCGCTCCTCTTCGACGACGGGACGGGCTCGAGCCAGGTCGGAGCCCTCGACTGCGACCCCTCGATCCCGCAGGGGCAAGCGCCCATCGACGGCGTCAGGGATGGCTGCAACGTCTGGTACGGGCGGCACCCCTTCGACTGGAGTCCGCTCTGCCCTGACCACAACAGGCTCTTCGAGCCGAACCCCGGGCCGCCCTGGAACGACGGCCGCTGGCCGCCGCTCCGCTGCGTGAAGACGCTTCCTCGGAGCACCGCGAACCAGTTCGAGCGCGGGTTCAAGGGCCGCCTCTTCGGCAACGAGCACCAGAGCTCGTGCCCGGCCGACCGGAACGACTTCGTCATGGGCCGCAACTACTGGAAGCAGGGGACGAACATGGACGCGAGGTGGGGCTACAAGGACGACAACCCCCTCCGCGACACCCGCTTCCACCCCGCCGACCCGCGGCTCGTGACGATCTTCCTCACGACGCCGGAGGCGTTCGGCGGGAGCGGGCAGCAGACGTACCCGATCACCGGCTTCATCTCGGTCTACGTCACCGGCTTCGGCCGGGTGCAA
>JAVQXS010000322.1:0-2466 GCA_033578065.1 Thermoleophilia bacterium | reverse complement strand
GAGAGCGATCCCGAGTGCGAGGATCGCGACCGAGGCCGCCATTCCCTGCCCGAACTGCCCGCGGACGAGCCCCTCGGTGACGAGGTAGCCGAGACCGCCGGAGCCGACGAGCCCTCCGATGACGACGACCGCGAGCACCATGATGATCCCCTGGTTGATCCCGAGCATGATCGCGTCGCTCGCGAGCGGCACCTTCACCTTCGCGATGAGCTGCGGGCGGGAGGCGCCGAACGCCGAGGCGGCCTCGACGGCGTCCGGGGCGACGTCGCGGAGCCCGCGCTCGACGAGCCGCACGACGACCGGGAACGCGTAGAGGACTCCCGCGATGATGCCGGGGACGATCGAGACCGGCATGAGGTAGACGAAGGGGATGATGTAGACGAGCTGGGGCAGCGTCTGGAGCACGTCGTTCACCGGGCGCAGCGCCCGGGAGACGGCCGTGCTCTCGGCGGCCGCGATCCCGAGCACGATCCCGATCGCGACCGCGATCCCCGTCGCGACGAGCACCTGCGAGAACGTGTCCATGGCCGGCTCCCACATGCCGACGACGCCGATGGCGACGAACATCGCGAGCGCGGTCAGAGCCGGCCGAAGGCCGCTGACGACGAAGGCGATCGCGGTCACCCCGGCGAGCGTCGTGAACCACGGACCGAGCATGAGGAAGGACTGGAGCGGTTGCACGAGCTCGACGAGGACGAAGTTCCCGACGGGCTCGGTGATCGAGAAGAGGAACCGGGCGGGATCCTGGACGTAGTCGAGCACGCTCTGGACGCGGGCGAGGAGCCACTCCTGGGCGCTCCACTCCTCGGGGTAGACGCGGGCGACGCCGAGGCCCTTCGCGAGCGCGACCGCCGTGACGGCGACGGCGGCAGTCGCGAGCGTCCAGAGCCGTAGCCTCCGACGCGCAGCGTCGTCGAGGTGGCGCCGGGTGGGATCGGTGCGGGCAGCGGCCGCCTCGGTCGCGCGGTCGAGCGCCATCGCGACGATGACGATCGCCGCTCCGGCGAGGATCGCCATCGCGGGGCTCGAGTAGAGGCCGCTCGTGACGAGGTCCCCGAGGCCACTGCCTCCGATGAGCCCGGCAATGACGACCATGGAGAGCGCGAAGAGGATCGTCTGGTTGACGCCGAGCATGAGCATGCGGCGAGAGAGCGGAAGCTGCACCTTGGCGAGGACCTGCCCGCGGGTCGCTCCCATCGACGCTGCCGCCTCGACGGTGTTGCGCGCCACGCTCCGGATGCCGAGCGCGGTGATGCGGACCGCGGGCGGGATCGCGTAGATCATCGTCGCCACGACGGCGGCGCCGGGGCCGACCGAGAAGAGGATGACGACCGGCATGAGGTACGCGAACGCGGGGACGATCTGCATCGTGTCGAGGACGGGCGTGATCGCTCGCTGAACGCGGGTCGAGAGCCCGGCGGCGATGCCGAGGGGGATCCCGATCACGAGCGAGAGCGCGACGGCGGCGAGCATGAGCGCGATCGTCTGCAGGCTCTCCTCCCACAGGCCCATGAGCGCGAAGGACGCGAGCGCTCCGGCAACCCACGTGGCCGCCCGCACGCCGCCGAAGCGCAGGGCGGCGAGCGTCCCGGCGACGGCCGCTCCCGCCCAGGTGAGCCAGAGGAGGAAGCGGTCGAGCCACGAGACGAGGCTGTCGACGAGGGTCGCGAAGCCGTTGAAGATGGCGAAGACGAGGCTCGGATCCTCGACGTTGCGGCGATCGAGGAGCCACGTCTGGAAGGCGTCCAGGTGCGCGGGGAACGCGTTCCAGACGAGCCCCTCCGGCCAGGGGAAGCGGGCGATCGTGACGCCGTTCGCGTCCTTCGCCACCCCGAGGCGGTAGGCGACGAGCATGAGCCCGACGACGACGGCGACGCCGACGAGGCGACCTCGCCACCACGGCCGGTGGGAGACGGGCCGCGCGGCGACGGTCTCGGCTGCGACGGACGCCATCGCTACCGCTCGTCTCCGCTCGCGATCGCGCGGAGCACGGCGTCGCGGTCGACGAGCCCGACCACCCGTCCGTCCTCCACTGCGCACACCGGCTTCTCGCTCGCCGCGAGCACGGGGACCGCGTCGCGCACCGTCGTGCCGACGTCGAGCCGGGGCCCGTCGAGCGCGTCGGAGGGGGTCGGCTCGCGCATCACCCAGCGCAGGGTAAGGACGTGGCTGCGGGGGACGTCCCGCGTGAAGTTCGCGACGTACGCGTCGGCGGGCGACCCGACGAGCTCCTCCGGCGTCCCGAGCTGGACGATGCCCCCATCCCGCATGATCGCGATCCGGTCGCCGAGGCGGAGCGCCTCCATGAGGTCGTGCGTGATGAAGACCATCGTCTTCCCCGTCTCGCGCTGGAGGCGGAGCACCTCGTCCTGCATGTCGCGGCGGATGAGCGGATCGAGCGCGCTGAAGGGCTCGTCGTAGAGCATGACCGCCGGGTCGACGGCGAACGCGCGCGCGACCCCGACT
>JAVQXS010000321.1:0-2469 GCA_033578065.1 Thermoleophilia bacterium | reverse complement strand
GCTGCTCGGATCGCCTCCACGATCGCGGGAACGACCTCGTGGAGGTCGCCGATCACCGCGTAGTCGGCGCTCGAGAGGATCGGCGCGTCGGGATCCGTGTTCACGGCGAGGATCCGCTTCGCGCCCTTGCAGCCAGCGAGGTGCTGGGTGGCTCCGCTGATGCCGCAGGCGATGTAGAGCTCAGGCGCGATCTTCGTCCCCGTCTGGCCGACTTGATCGGTGTGCGGGCGCCACCCTGCCATCGTCACCGCGCGCGAGCAGCCGACGGCGCCCCCGAGGAGCGTGGCGAGCTCCTCGATCGGCGCGAACCCCTCCGCGGAGCCCGCGCCGCGCCCCGCGGACACGACGACCTTCGCGTCCGCGAGGCTGACGCCTCCTGCCGCGACCTCGATGCGCTGCGCGACGCGGACCGCGAGGTCGCTCTCCTCGAGCGCGGGCGCGAACCGTTCCACCACCGCGGCCGGTCCCCCCGTCGGACGCGCGGGAACGGCGTGCGGAGCGACCGTGAGGAGCGCGATCTCGGCGTGCACGAGCGCCTCCTCGAGGAGGCTCCCGCCCCAGCGCACCCGGGTGACGCGCAGGGGAGGACCGGGCTCGGCGGCGATGCAGCCCGCGGCGAAGGGGAGGTCGAGGAGCGCGGCGGCGTGCGCGACGACCTCGTTCCCGCGCTCCGTGCCCGCGGCGAGGACGGTCGCAGGGCGCAGCCGCTCGACGAGCTCGACTGCCGCTCGGGCGACCGCGCGAGGAGCGTACGCGTCGAGCGCCTCGTGCTCGGCGAGATGGAGGGTCGTCGCCCCGTGCGCCCCGACCGTCGCCGCGTCCTCTCCCTCGGAGGAGCCGACGGCGAGCGCATGCAGCGGCTCGCTGGGGAGGAGAGAGCGGGCGAAGGCGAGCGCTTGGAGCGAGGTCTCCTCGATGCCCTCGGGGCCGCGCTCCACGAGGACGAGGACCGCCATCAGAGGAGCCCCAGACGGTCAAGGAGCTCGACGACCCGTGGCGCCGCCTCCGGCCCGTGACCGAGGATCTCCGCTTCCTTGCGCTCGCCCTCGGGGACGAGGAGACGGAGCCTCTCGAGCCTCGGCGCGGGCCGCTCCAGCTCCTGTCGAGCGACCGGGCGCTGCCTCGCGCGCATGCGGCCGGGGACGGACGGGTAGCGGGGGAGGTTGAGGCCCTCCTTCACGGTGAGCACCGCCGGGAGCGGCACCTCGTAGACGTCTCGTCCCCCCGGAGCTTCCTGCTCGCAGCGGACGCGTCCGTTCTCCACCGCGATCGCCTTGAGCCCGGTGACGCAGGGTCGACCGAGCGCGTAGGCGACACGAACCCCTACCTGGTAGCCGCCCACGTCGGCCGACTCGTTGCCGAAGAGGAGGAGGTCGAAGGGCCCGGAGGTCGCCTCCTCCTCGCGCACGGCCTCGACGATGGCCTCCGCCGTCGCCTGGCCGTCCCACTCCTCGCCGTCCGTGACGAGGTGGATCGCGCGGTCGATCCCGACCGCCATCGCGTCGCGGAGCTGCTCCTCGGCCTCGGGCGGGCCGAGCGTGAGCACGACCGACTCGCCGCCCTCGCGCTCGACGAGCCGTACCGCCTCCTCGACGCCGCACTCCTCGTGCGGGCTGATCGTGAACCCGAGATGCTCCGTCGCGATCGCCTGCGCGTCCGGAGTGAGGACGATCCTCCCCCCGGTCATCGGCACCCGCTTGACGGCGACGAGGATCCTCACGAGCGGATGCGCCTGTTCTCGGGGTCGAAGAGCGGCGTCGCGCCGACCGCCCGCACGGTCACCGGGTAGCGCTCGCCGAGGTACTCGACGGCGAGCTCCTCGCCGACGACAGCCCGCTCGCTCGGGAGGTACGCCATGAGGATGTGGGCGCCGACCGACGGGCCGGCGCCAGCGCTCGTGACGTACGAGCGGCGCCCCTTCGCATCGACGAGCGGGTCGCCTGCCCGGGTGAGGATCGGCTCGCGCCCGAGCGGGTACCGCCTCACGCCGCTCGAGGAGACGTGGTCGTCGACGGTGAGCGTGCAGAGGAGCGCGGCCGGCTCCTCCTCGCGGTGGCGGAGGTGCGCGTCCCGGCCGACGAAGTCCTCCTCCTTCACCTGAGCCGGGGCCATACCGGCCTCGACGACGGTGTACTCGCTCTCGAGCTCGAACCCGTACGCGCGGTAGGACTTCTCGAGCCTCCCCGTCGTCCCGTACACGCCGATGCCGGCCGCAATGAGCCCGTGCGGCCGTCCGGCCTCCCAGACGAGGTCCCAGAGCCGCGCCCCCTGCTCCATCGGCGCGTAGAGCTCCCACCCGAGGTCGCCGACGTACGAGATGCGGGAGGCGAGCACGCGGAGCGGCCCGACCTCGAGCGTGCGGCAGGTGGCGAAGGGGAAGCCCTCGTTCGAGACGTCCTCGTCCGTCACGCTCGCGAGGATGTCGCGGGCGCGTGGACCCCAGAGGCCGAGCGTGCACCAGGCGGAGGT
>JAVQXS010000320.1:0-2482 GCA_033578065.1 Thermoleophilia bacterium | reverse complement strand
ACGCTCGCGACGCTCGCCGTCGCCGAGCCCTTCCGGATCGCCTTCCGGCGGGGTCGGCTCGCGGCCGATGCGCTCGATCGGCTCCACAGCCTCGTCCAGACGGGCGCGGCCGTCTGACCTCGCCGGCTGCTACGGTGAGACCCCGTGGCCAAGTACGTGTTCGTCACGGGCGGCGTCGTCTCGGCGCTCGGCAAGGGGATCGTCGCAGCGTCGCTCGGGAGGCTCCTGAAGGCTCGCGGCCTCTCCGTCTCGGCGCAGAAGTTCGACCCCTACCTCAACGTCGACCCGGGGACGATGAGCCCCTTCCAGCACGGGGAGGTGTTCGTCACCGAGGACGGCGCGGAGACCGACCTCGACATCGGGCACTACGAGCGCTTCATCGACGAGAACCTGTCGCGCGAGGCGAGCCACACCGCCGGCGCGATCTGGGACGCCGTGCTCCGGAAGGAGCGCCGGGGGGAGTTCCTGGGGGCGACCGTGCAGGTGATCCCGCACATCACGAACGAGATCAAGGCTCGGATCCGGCGGGCGGGCGAGGTCGAGCCGGTCGACGTCGTCATCTCCGAGATCGGCGGCACCGTCGGCGACATCGAGTCGCTGCCCTTCCTCGAGGCGATCCGGCAGTTCCGTCGCGAGGTCGGTCCGGAGAACGTCCTCTACCTCCACGTCACCCTCGTTCCCTTCGTTCCCGCTGCCGGGGAGCTGAAGACGAAGCCCACGCAGCACTCGGTGAACGAGCTCCGCCGCATCGGCATCCACCCGGACGTCGTCGTCTGTCGCTCGACGGAGACGCTCTCCCGCGACATCCGAGAGAAGATCGCCCTCTTCGCCGACGTCGACCTCGAGGCGGTCGTCAGCTGCCCCGACGTCCCCGACGTCTACTTCGTCCCCGAGGTGCTGCAAGGGGAGGGGCTCGATGCGCTCGTCTGCGACGAGCTCGCGCTCGGCTGCCGCGAGGCTGACCTCGGCGAGTGGGGCGAGCTCCTCGCGCGTACCCGTGCCCTCCGGGAGGAGGTCGAGATCGCGCTCGTCGGGAAGTACGTGAAGCTCCACGACGCGTACCTCTCCGTCCACGAGGCGTTGAAGCACGCTGGCGTCCACCACGGCGCGCGGGTGCGCGTGCGCTGGGTGGATGCGGAGCGTATGTCGTACGAGGAGGCGGCGCGCGAGCTCGAGCAGGTGGACGGCGTGCTCGTGCCGGGCGGGTTCGGCTCGCGCGGCTGGGAGGGGAAGATCCTCGCCTGCCAGGTCGCGCGCGAGCACGAGATCCCGTACCTCGGGATCTGCCTCGGGATGCACGTCGCCGTCTCCGAGTTCGCGCGCAACGTCTGCGGGATGGAGGGAGCGAACTCGACCGAGATGGATCCCGAGACGCCCTTCCCCGTCATCGACCTCCTGCCGGAGCAGAAGGAGATCGAGGATCTCGGCGGGACGATGCGGCTCGGGGCGCAGGCGGTCGAGCTCGAGCCCGGCACCCGCGCGGCCGAGAGCTACGGGGCGCCGGTCGTCCGCGAGCGCCACCGGCACCGCTACGAGGTGAACAACGAGCTGCGCCCGCGGCTCGTCGATGCGGGCCTCGTCGTCTCGGGGACGTTCGACCGAGGGCGGCTCGTCGAGGTCGTGGAGCTCCCCGACCACCCGTGGTTCGTCGCGAGCCAGTTCCACCCCGAGTTCACGTCGCGGCCGACCCGCCCGGCGCCCCTCTTCCGCGACTTCGTCGGCGCCGCGCTCGAGCGTGCCCGCTCGCGGGATGTCGTTCGCGCGGCGACGGGCTGAGCGCCACTGCGACGACCGTGCGCCGGTCGCCACGGTGACACCACGCGACCGCTCGCTGAACTGTCCGGCGCGTCACGGAGGGGCAGGAGCTCCGGACCGATGGTGGTGTGCGTCGCTGCCGCCGATGCTGGCGACGGCGTCGCGGCTTTCCGGGCGTGGGGCTCTCGCTCGCCTGCCGCGTCAGTCAGGGGAGAGCGGATCGCGCCAGCGCAGCCCGGGGTAGCGCGCGAAGTCGCGGTCGGCGCTACAGAGCTCGAGTCCCCACTCGATCGCGAGCGCGGCCATGTGCGCGTCGCTCGTGTGGTTGCCGGTGGCATTCGTGCGGAGCAGGAGGTCGCCGAGGAGGTCCGCATGCCGATCTCCAGGGACTGGAACCCGGACGTTCGGTCGTGCGAGCCACGCGCGAACCTCGCCCCACGCATCTCGGATCGGGACCGGGTGTCGAAGGGCCCGGGGATGGGTGCTGACTCGGACGAAGGTGAGGATCGTGGACCAGGGGATGCCGACGAACGGCGTCTCCGAGAGCGTCTTCGCCCACCACGCGAACGCAGGCTCGTGCTCGAGGAACGACTGGTGGTGCGCCCAGAGGACGAGGTTCGCGTCGACGAGGATCGCGGGCGAGTCAGTCTGCACGCTCGAGCGCCTCGAGCGCTTCGGACACGTCGCGGACGTCGATCAAGGGCTCGCCGCTCTTGAACACGGTCGG
>JAVQXS010000319.1:0-2483 GCA_033578065.1 Thermoleophilia bacterium | reverse complement strand
TGTAGCCGGGCGATAGAGATGAGGCCCCTCGGCCCGTAGGCTTCGCCGCGTGGCCCCCGCCGACTGGATCGTCCTCGGCGTCGTCGTCCTCGCCGGCCTCTACGGGCTCCTGAGCGGGCTCGTCCGCGGAGCGCTCTCGCTCGCAGGGTTCGCGCTCGGCGCGTACCTCGGTGCCCGCGTCACTCCCGATCTCCTGCGGGAGGGCTCGCCGTACGCTCCCTTCCTCGCGCTCGGCGGAGCCCTCGTCGGTGGGGTGGTCCTCCACGGCCTCGCCGCGCTCGTGGGCGGGGTCGTGCGCACGGGCCTGCGAGCCGTGCCCGGCATGCGCGCCCTCGACTCCCTCGGCGGTCTCGTCCTCGGCGCGGCGGCCGGGCTCGTCCTCTGCTGGGCGGTCGGCGCCGTCCTCCTCTACCTCCCCGGCCAGTCGGAGCTCCGGCGGGAGGTCCAGCGCTCCGCCATCCTCTCCCGGATCAACGAGGAGATCCCGCCGGAGCGCCTCCTCGAGACGCTCGACCGGGTCGACCCGCTCGGGGTGCTCCCGGGACCGCCCGCGGCAGTTCCGCCGCCGGACTCGGCGCTCGCGCGCGATCCCGACGTCGTCGCCGCCTCGCGGAGCGTCGTCCGCGTCACCGGCATCGCGTGCGGCCTCGGCGTCGAGGGGTCGGGCTGGATCGTCGCGCCCGGGCTCGTCGTCACGAACGCCCACGTCGTCGCGGGCATCGCGGAGCCGCGGATCGACCGTCGCGTCGGCAGGGCGTGGACCGGACGTGTCGTCGCCTTCGACGCGCGCAACGACCTCGCGCTCGTCCGCGTGCCCGGCCTGCGTGGCCGGCCGCTTCCCCTCGCCGATCCCGAGCGCGGCGTCCCGGTCACGCTCGTTGGCTACTCGGGCAACGGATCGCTGCGGCGAACCCCCGCCCGCCTGGGGGCGACCCGCGAGCTCCTCGCGCAGGACGCGTACGGGAGCGTGTCGCTCGTGCGCTCGGTGACGGCTCTCCGCGGGCGTGTCCAGCCCGGCCACTCGGGCGGGCCGGGGATCGACGCCCGGGGTCGTGTGCGGACGACGGTGTTCGCGCGCCGCTCGGGGGAGCGGGGAGGCGGCTTCGGGGTGCCGCCCGCGCTCGTCCGCGCGCTCCTCGTACGGGCCGCCGAGGAGCGGGTGGCGTCGACCCCGTGCGTGCAACCGTGAGGGCGCGGCGCCTCCGGGCCCCATCCAGATCCTCCCGACGTCGTGCTCAGGCGAAGAGGTCGAGCGCCGCGAGCGGCTGCCGGAAGGGCGGGATGAGGTAGACGCCAGCGGCTCGCTCGCGCGCGGCCTCGACGAGCTCGCGCGCGAGCGCGAGGCCGGTCTCGGCGGCGCGGGGCCCCGCGTCACGGAGCCGCTCGAGCACGGGGTCGGGCACGACGATCCCCGGCACCTCGTTGTGGAGGCGGAGCGCGAGCTGGTAGCTGCGGACGTAGAAGACGCCGACGAGGAGGGGGATCGGGCAGGGGCCGCCGAGCCGCTCGAGGAAGCGCTCGAGGTACGAGAGGTCGAAGAGGACCTGCGTCATGGCGAAGCGCGCTCCCGCCTCGACCTTCTCCTGGAAGCGCTCGATCTCGTACGGGAGGTCGTCCGCGGCCGGGTTCACGGCGACGCCGACGAAGAACGACGTCGGCGCGTCGATCTCCCGTCCGTTGAAGTCCTCGCCCGCGTTCATCCGGGTGAGCATCCGCGTGAGCCCGATGGAGTCGATCTCGTACACGCCCCGCGCGCCGGGGTAGTCCCCCGCCTCCGGTGGGTCGCCCGTCACGGCGAGGACGTTCCGGATCCCCTCTGCGTGCGCGCCGAGCAGCAGCGACTCGAGGCCGGCGATGGAGGCGTCGCGCGGGGTGACGTGCGGGATGGTCTCGATCCCGGCCACCCGCTCGATCGCCACCGAGGCCATGATCCCGCTCATGCGCGCCCGTGCCCGCGGGTTGTCGTTGACGTCGAGGACGTGGACGTGCCCCGACTCCTTCAGCCTCCGCGCGAGCTCGAGCATCGCGTGCGCGCTCCCCCCGCGCGGCGGGTCGATCTCGACGGAGACGACGAACTCGCCTCTGCGCAGCATCCGCTGGAGGAGCGTCTCACGCTCGGGCTCCGGTGGCGGGGACGCGAGCTCTCGCTCCCTGGCGACGAGCGTCGTTCGGGGCTCGCGATCCTCGTCCACGGCGCCGCGGATGGCTGCGATCTCCGTCGGCGTCGTGCCGCAGCAGCCGCCGACGATTCGGGCTCCGAGCTCGCGGGCGAGCGCGGCGAACTCGGCGAAGTACTCGGGCGTCGCGTGGGGGAAGACGATCCGCGTCCCCGAGTAGCTCGCGAGGCCCACGTTCGGCAGGACGGCGAGCGGCTTGCCGACGGTCCGCATCCGCTCGATCGCGCGCAGCGCGGCCTGGAGCCCGACCCCGTGGTTCGCGCCGATCGCGGCCACGTCGAGCTCGCCGAGGGCGCGCGCGGCCTC
>JAVQXS010000318.1:0-2510 GCA_033578065.1 Thermoleophilia bacterium | reverse complement strand
CGACGCAGTCGGCGGTCTTCTCCGGCTTCACCTTCACGACGCCGTCACGCGAGCCGGGGAGGTAGGGAAGGTCGAGCCGCTTCGCGACGACGCCGTCGAGCCCGAGCGCCTCGAAGCGCCGAAGCCAGCCGAGGGCCTCGTCCCGGTCTCGCGTCGCCGGCGAGAGCGAGAACGCGGTGGCGCGCCGCTCGAGCTCGCGGCGTCGCTCCTCGAGCGGCGCGCGCCAGAGCTCCTCCCCCTCCCACAGGAGGCAGTCGAAGGCGACGTAGCGCGCGGGGATCTCCGCCGACAGCCGCTCGATGCGGCTCTGCGCGGGGTGGAGGCGGAGCTGGAGCGCGTCGAAGTCGAGGGCGCCTTCTCGCTCGACGACGACCTCGCCGTCGAGCGCTGAGCGCCGCGGGAGGAGCTCGCCGAGGGGCCGGAGCTCGGGGAAGTAGCGAAGCAGCGGCCGCGCGTTCCGCGACCACAGCCGAAGCTCGCCGCTCCCGTTCTCGAGCAGGCCGCGGAAGCCGTCCCACTTCGGCTCGTACTGCCAGCCCTCGCCGGCCGGGAGCTCTCGGACGAGCTCGGCCTCCATGGGCGGGAAGGGGATCGCGGGGTCGAGGTCGGCGGGCCGCCCGACCGGATCCCGGGGGCCGGGGCGCGAGCGCGCCATGTCGGCAACCTACTACGCTCTCGCCGCCATGCGCCGCGTCGTCGTCACCGGGCTGGGAGCGGTCACGCCGCTCGGCCACGACGCGCGCTCGACGTGGGAAGGGGCGATCGCTGGGCGGAGCGGCGTCGACTTCATCCACTCTTTCGACACCGCGGGCTACCCGGTGCGGATCGCGGCCGAGGTACGCGACTTCGATCCCGTCGCGGTCGTGGGGCCGAAGGACGCGCGCCGACTCGAGCGGAACGTCGTCCTCGCCGTCGCTGCGGCGCGGGAGGCGTGGGAGGACGCGGGCGTCGACGGGGTCGACCCGGCCCGTGCCGGGGTCCTCGTCGGCTCCGCGATCGGCGGCGTCACGGGCGTCCTCGCGCAGGAGGAGGTGCGGCGCGAGCGGGGCCACGACCGCGTCTCCCCATGGTTCCTCCCGAACGTCCTCGTCGACTCGGCGAGCGGGCAGATCGCGATCGACCTCGGCCTGCGCGGCCCGAACTACGCGCCCGTCTCCGCGTGCGCGACGGGCTCGCACGCGGTCGGCGAGGGGGCGGAGCTCATCCGCCGCGGGGACGCCGACGTCGTCCTCGCCGGCGGCACGGAGGCGTGCCTGCACCCGGTGATCCTCGCGGGGTTCTGCGCCATGCGCGGCCTCGTCGCCGAGGAGGAGGACCCGACCCGCGCCTCGCGCCCCTTCGACGCGACGCGGGCCGGCTTCGTCATGGGGGAGGGGGCGTGCGTGCTCTGCCTCGAGGAGCTCGAGCGCGCGCGGGCCCGCGGCGCCCGGATCTACGCCGAGGTCCTCGGCTACGGGACGTCGAACGACGCCCACCACATGGCGCAGCCGGACCCGGAGTCGGTCGGGGTCTCGGAGATGATGCGCGCGGCGCTCCGTCGCGCGGTGGTCGCGCCGGAGCAGGTCGGGTACATCAACGCGCACGGCACCTCGACGCCGCTCGGCGACCTCGCGGAGACGAAGGCGATCAAGGACGTCTTCGGCGAGCACGCGTACCGGCTCGCCGTCTCCTCGACGAAGTCGACGCTCGGCCACCTCTTCGGAGCGGCGGGAGCGGTGGAGGCGATGATGTGCGCCCTCGCCCTCCACGAGGGGATCCTGCCGCCGACGATCAACTACCGGACCCCAGACCCCGAGTGCGACCTCGACTACGTGCCGAACGAGGCGCGCCGGGTGCAGGTCGAGGTCGCGCTCTCGAACGCGATGGGCCTCGGCGGCCACAACGCGTGCGTCCTCCTCGGGCGGGCACCCTGAGCTGGCGCCTGGACACGCGTGCGGAGGTGGGTCACAATGGGCGAAGCCTCCACATGACGGGGGAACTGCGACTGGGGACGAGGTTCGATGCGGAAGCTCGTCTTCGTCGGGGCGTCGATCGTGCTCGTCGCGCTCGCGGCGGTCGGGATCGCGCTCGCCGCGGCAGGGGCACCGTCCGGCGCAGGGGTGCAGCCGACCGAGGTCGCGATGGCGCCGGCGAACGCGTGCGTCGGAGGCCAGAAGCTCGACGGGAGCGCGGACGGCGGGCCGACCGGCGATCTCGACAGCGGCACGCACACCTTCTGGTTCGACGGGTTCGTCGGCTCGATCACCATCACGGTCAGAAGCACGACGGCGGGCAAGGTGTTCGACTTCAGGACCGACGACCCGTCGCACCTCGTGACGAGCATGTACGTGAAGGGCGGCCCGACCGCGAACCTCTATAGCTACGGTATGAGCGGGAGCTCGAGCGATACGGGCCTCCACTCGCCTGTGAACCCGCGGAACGGGAAGTACTACGGGCTGAGCCACATCTGCGTCTTCACGGACAAGAAGTAGCTGAAGCTGGAGCCGACGATGCAGGACGAGCCCGTCCCC
>JAVQXS010000317.1:0-2528 GCA_033578065.1 Thermoleophilia bacterium | reverse complement strand
CCCCACCTCAGCGCCGCCTGCTCGGGCGTGCGATGCGTCCGAAGGCGCGGCGGCCTCCGTCCCGGCTCGTGAAGGCCGAGAGCTGGATGAGCTCGCCCTCGAGCTCAAGGCCGGAGCCGACGATCCCGTCTCCCCGCAGGCGCACGTCCTCGCCGAGCCCGGCGGAGGGCTGGCGTGACGAGCGCGCGCGCTCGACCGCCCGCACGAAGGCGTCGACCGCCTCGGGCTCGGTCGCGTCCCCGTCGAGCCGCTCGAGCGCGTCGAGGAGGTACCCGGCACGGAGCTTCGGCCACAGGCGCGCGAACGCGTCCGGCCGCGAGACGAGGTCGAGGCAGAGGCTCGGCCCGAGACCGAGGATCGCGCCGCACTGGCCGGGCTGCGCCGGGAACGCGGCCTCGAGCGAGCGGAGGTCCCGCTCGTACGCCGCGTGGATGTCGCTCAGCGCCTGCGTCGGCGACTCGACCCCCATCCGCGCAGCGAGCTCCCGCACCTCGTCCCACACCTCGCTCTGGGCGATGCCGCGGGCGAGCGGGCGGGCAGCGAGCGCCTCGGCCTTCAGGCGGCGGAGGCGGCCGTGCGAGAGGTAGGGGGCCGCCGCGAAGAGGCGCGAGCGCGACGCCCAGCGCCCCTCCTCGACGCAGGAGACGGGGATCGTGAGGCGCGAGCGCGCCTCGACGAGGACGGTCACGTTGAGGATCCGGTTCTGCTTCGCTCCGAGGAGCTCCTCGCCGTCGTAGAGGAGGACGCGCTCCGGGAGCGGGTTCTCGACGACGAGCTCGGGGACGCTCCCCGCATCGTTCACCTCGCGGATCTGCAGGCCCCGTGGCAGCGCCTCGTCGAGGGTCACGTACTCGGCCACCGGGTCGCGGCGGGGGAAGAGGGGCCAGATGACGATGCCCCGGTGCTCGAGGGGCTCGCCGAGCTGGACGAGCGTCGTCCCGGTGAGGGATGCGGCTGGGTTCACGGCAGCTCCTTTCACGTCGTTGCCGGGAAGTCGCCGCGAGACCCCGGTCCCCTTACGCGCGGATCGCGTTACACACTCTTGGGAGGTAGTTGTGGACCCATGCCCCGGATACGCAGGATCCAGGTCGTCATCGACCCCGAGCTCGACGACCGTCTCGAGCAGGAGGCGGCCGCCCGCGGCATCTCGAAGAGCGCGCTCGTCGGCTTGTGCCTTGTGCGCGAGCTCCCCGCCGCGCCGCCAGACAACGGGCTGCTCGCGCTCCTCGAGCTCTCGAAGCGGACGGCCGGCGTCGAGCCTGCCGACATCGACTCGGTCCTCTACGGGCCGCTCGACGTCGACCGGTGATCTTCGTCGATACGTCGTACTGGATCGCGCTCGCGCTCGAGCGCGACCGGCACCACCTCGAGGCGGCGCGCCTCGCCCCGCGACCCGCGAGGTCGAGGCTCGGGACGTCGTCCCTCGTCCGAGGGGAGACGTGGACCTACCTCCGACGGCGAACCTCGCACGCCTTCGCGATGTCGTGGCTCGACGGGATGGCGAAGGTCGAGACGCACCAGATCGACCAGGCGCTCGAGGCCGACGCCTGGGCCTGGCTGCGCGTCCACGACGAGCGACCGTACTCGTTCGTCGACGCGACGAGCTTCGCGCTCATGCGCTCGCTGAGGATCACCGACGCGCTCGCGTTCGATGGCGACTTCGAGGCCGCGGGCTTCGTCGAGCTGCGCCTGTAGCCCGCAGACGAGCCGACCGCCCGCGAGGGCGACCAGCCCGGCGACCCCGAGGGGCGGGACATCACGTTCGTCGTCCCCATGCGGCGCGTCTGCGTGACGCTCCGCGACTGCTGAGGAGGCGCTGGCTCCTTGAGGCAGGGGGCGGCGACCCACGACGGATGTGGTCACGGTCGTAAGATCGGACTATGGCCGAGGCGACTCTCTCCTCGATGCACGATGCGAGAGACGCGGAGGATCAGCGGCTGCTCGAGGCGGGGGAGCTCACGGCCCTCGTCGAGAGCTACTACGGCGTGATCATCCGTCGCTGCCAGGCCAAGGTCCGGGTCGGCGACCCGCTCGACGTCGCCCATGACATCGCCGTGCGGCTCCTCACCGAGCTGAAGCGCGGCCGCCGCTACCGCGTCCCCTTCCGCGTCGTCGTCCACCAGGTGACGACGTGGACGATCCGTGGCCGCACCGCCCGCGGCGAGGTCGACGAGGTGGCGCTCGAGGAGTGGATGCACGAGGCGTCGACCGACGGGACGACGCCGCTCGAGGAGCTCGTGGCGCGGGAGGGGTTCGAGGCGATGCTCGAGGGCCTCACCGATGACGAGCGGGAGGTGATCCGGCTCCGCTACCTCGAGGGTCTCGACTTCGGCGAGATCGCGAAGCGCCGCGGCAAGAACGTGAACGCCATCTACCAGATCCATCACCGTGCCCTGACGAAGCTGCGGGGGGAGTGAACGTGAGCGAGCAGACGGTCGAGCGGCTCTTCGAGGAGTTCGCGCACGCCTACCGTCGCGGCGAGAGCCCGAGCGTCCCCGCCTACCTCGAGCGGGCAGGGAGCGAGGGCG
>JAVQXS010000316.1:0-2540 GCA_033578065.1 Thermoleophilia bacterium | reverse complement strand
CGCGGTCGGAGCTCTACACCGCCGTCGGCCTCGCGAAGCAGGGGAAGACGCTCTTCTACCGCGACCTCCGCCAGCACCTCTACCACTCCCGCGACCCCTTCGTCGTCGCGCCGGGGACGCCCGGGCAGGTGATGCACGTCTTCAACCTCGCCTCGTACCCGTACGTGTTCAAGGTGATCCGGGACGTCTTCGGGCCGACGAAGACGACCGACCGGGAGACGGTGAAGCGGAAGTTCCAGCTCGTGAAGGAGACGGACCGCGTCGGGCGCATGGCGGACGCGGTCGAGTTCACGGAGCTCGCGCTCCCGCTCCGCCGCTTCGACCCGACGCTGCTCGAGGAACTCCAGGAGCTCGCCCCCTCGGCGGTCGAGATCGAGGGCTCAAGCCTCGTGCTCCACCACTGCTACGTCGAGCGGCGGCTCATCCCCCTCGACCTCTACCTGCCGACGGCCTCGGGCGAGGAGCTCGAGCGCGTCGTCCGCGACTACGGCAACGCGCTCCGGGAGCTCGCGATCGCGAACATCTTCCCCGGCGACCTGCTCTGGCGGAACTTCGGGCTCACGCGCTACGGGCGCGTCGTCTTCTACGACTACGACGAGGTCGAGTACCTCACCGACTGCGTCTTCCGCGAGATCCCGCCTGCGCCGACGCCCGAGGCCGAGCTCGCCGACGAGCCCTGGTACCCGATCGGCCCTCGCGACGTCTTCCCGGAGGAGTTCGAGCGCTTCCTCCTCGGCAGGCCGGAGGTCCGGGATGCGTTCCTGCGCTACCACGCCGACCTCCTGCGGCCGGAGTTCTGGCGGGCCTGCCAGGAGCGGATCGCGCGCGGGGAGATCGCCGACTTCTTCTCCTACCCGGAGTCGATGCGCTTCTGCAACCGCTACCTCGACGCCCGCGCGGCGGCGGCCGGTGGCTAGCGCGGCGCGAGCGGTCCCTCAGTAGACGACGAGCCGGTCGCGGTGCACCGCCTCGAGCCCGCGCGGGGAGGTGGCGATCTCCTCAGCTGAGGCGGATGCGATCCCCTTCGCGAACGCCACCCCGTCGGGCCCCACGAGCTCGACCGCGTCCCCGGCGCCGAAGCGGCCCTCCGCGGCGACGACGCCCACGGCGAGGAGGCTTCGCCCCTCGGCCGCGACCGCCCGGCGGGCTCCTGCGTCGACGTGGAGTCGGCCTACCGCCGGCCTCCCGAAGCGGAGCCAGAGCTTGTAGGCAGAGAGCTCGCGATCGGCGCCGCGGAAGCGGGTGCCCCGCGGCTCGCCGGCGAGGATGGGAGCGAGGACATCCCGGCCCTGCCCGGCCGCGATGACGGTCGGGATCCCGGCCGCAGCCGCCATCTCGGCGGCGAGCACCTTGCTCCGCATCCCGCCCCGCCCGAGGCGGGAGGGCTCCCCGAGCGCCGCGGCCGTCACGGCCGAGCCGTCGCCGAGGAGCCGCGCGCCGGGCGTCCCCGGCGCCCGCGTGTAGACGCCGTCCACCTCGGTCAGGAGCACGAGCAGGCGCGCGCGGACGAGGATCGCGACGTGCGCGGCGAGGGCGTCGTTGTCCCCGAAGGTGATCTCGTCCGTGGCCGTGGCGTCGTTCTCGTTGATGACCGGTACCGCGCCGAGCGCGAAGAGCGCGTGGAGGGCGTTCCGGACGTTGACGTACGAGGAGCGATCGGCGACGTCGTCGGCGGTGAGGAGGACCTGCGCGGCCCGGATCCCCTCCCGGGCGAGCGCGCGCTCCCAGGCCCGCTGGAGGCGGCTCTGGCCGAGCGCGGAGGCGGCCTGGAGCTTCGCCATCGAGCGCGGTCGGCGGCTGAGCCCGAGGGCCGGTAGCCCGAGCGCGATCGCGCCCGAGGAGACGACGGCGACCGGCTCCCCGCCGCGGACGACGGCGGCGATCTCGCGCGCCCGGCGCGCGAGGAGGCGCGAGCGGGGAGCGCCTCCCGGCCCGGCGACGAGGCTCGTCCCCAGCTTGACGACGACCGTCACCGGCGCTGCGTCGCGTCCCCGACGACCCGGTACTGCCGCAGCCAGAGGTCGCGGTACGTCACCGGGCCGCGCGGCCCCGGCGCCCAGTCGACGTTGATCCCCGTCTCCGGCGCGCCCGTGAGCTCGTAGCCATCCGCGAAGCGCGTCGTCGCGTGCCAGAAGGCGGTCGTCCCCCGGTAGCCGTCGAGGAAGCGCCGCGCCGCCTCTGCGTCCTCGGCGACGATGCCCGCGGCGAGGCCGGACGTCTCCTCGTTCGCGATCCGCACCGCCTCCTCGAGGCCCTCGACGAGGACAGCCGTCACCGTCGCCACCCGCTCCGGGTCGTTCGCCCACTCGTAGCCGAGCGGGCGATCGAGCGGGAGGGCGCCGTCGATCGTGCCGCGCACCTCGAGCCCGAGCGCCTCGAGCTGCGCGCGCAGGGCGGGCGCGAGCGCCGCCGCCTCCCGGTCGACGAGGAGGAGGTTGAGGCGGTTGCAGACGCCGAGCCGGTCGAGGCTCGCCTCGACGAGCGCGCGCGCCTTCTCCGCGTCGGCCGACCCGTGGACGTAGAGGACGCCGCCTCCCTCC
>JAVQXS010000315.1:0-2543 GCA_033578065.1 Thermoleophilia bacterium | reverse complement strand
GCGCACCTGCGGCGGCAGGAGCCCCGCCGTCGCGAGGCGGTGTGCAGGGACGAGCATGCGCATGGGGAGAGGGAGCGGGGGATCGAGGATGACGCGGGCGATCCGACGTGCGGGCTCGGTGACGGAGATCCTCCCGCTCGCGAGCTCCTCGTCCAGGTAGCGACGGAAGTCCGTGAGCGTGCGCGGGATCGTCGAGCGCGGCAGTCCGAAGAGGCGGCCGACGACTGCCATCTCCCGGTAGTAGCGCTCCTGCTCCTCGGCCGTCAGCGGCTCGACGAAGCGGCACGTGACCGCGAGCGACATGGCGACGAGCGTCGCATGCACCCAGAGCTGGAGCTCCGGGTCGTCGGCCGCGTAGGGAGTTCCCGCCGGGAACGGCCCGAGCGGCTCGCGCGTCACGCCCCGGACGCGGGCGTGCGCAGCACGGACGCCCGCCGCCGCTCGCTCGGCCTCCGCTTTCGTGCCGAAGGTAACGAGGTAGAGCGCACGCAGGGTACGGAGGAGGCGGCGCCAGAGCTCGCGCGCGTACGCGGAGTGGTCGGCGACGCCGGCGGCAACGAGCGGATGCGCGACCTGGAGGAGGACCGCGGGCCCGCCCCCGAGGAGCGGGACGAGCGGCGAGCTGCCGACGCGGCGGATGACGCTCTCCGGCGCGAAGTAGCCGTCCGCGCTCGCGCGCCGCTCCGCGTGCGTCCTCCGGCTCGCCGGGTCTCGCGACGCTCTCGACGTCACGACGAGCCAGCGCCGACGAGAGCGAGCGCGACAGCGGCGAGCCCGACCGCCGCCACCGACCCCGTCGCCAGGAGGGGGGAACGTCGGAGGCTCGTGAAGGCGAGCGCGGAGAGGACGCCGCCGACGAGGCCGCCGAAGTGCCCGCCGATCGAGATCCCTGGGAGGAAGAGCGTGATGAGGACGTTGAGGAGGAGGAGCGCCATGGCCTGCCCGCCGAAGACGTAGATGCGGCGACGCTCGAGGACGAGCGCGGCTCCCATCAAGCCCCAGATCGCGCCGGAGGCGCCGACCGTGAGCGCGCTCGGGCTCCAGAGGAGCGCGCCGGCCGAGCCGGCGAGCCCGGCGACGAGGTAGAGGAGCGCGAAGCGGACGTGGCCGAAGTAGTCCTCGACGCCGGGCCCGAGGAACCAGAGGACGAGCATGTTCATCCCGAGGTGGAGCGGTCCGTAGTGGAGGAAGGCAGCCGTCAGGAGCCTCCACCATTCGCCGTGCGCGACACCGACGAGCTGCCCCGAGGGGTCGACCGCGCTCGAGACGAGGACGCCCTTCTCGTAGATCCAGCTCCCGGTGCCGTTGAGGTTGCCGCCGAGCGCGAGCTCCGCGAGGAAGACGAGGACGTTGATCGCGATGAGGGCCTGCGTGACGATTGGCCCCTGCTCGGAGAGCGTGAGGAGCGCGCGCTGCGAGAGGCGTCGCGGGGCAGACGCCGCTGCGGATGCGCTCGCATGGTCGGGGCAGCGAATCCCGACGGGCCCGAACGTCATGCAGTCCGGGCAGATTCCCCGTCCGCAGTCCGCGCACGAGACGTACGTCTCCCGGTCGGGGTGACGGTAGCAGCGGAGCGGCTCGTCCACGTGGGGGCTAGCGTACAGACGTGCGCGTCGACGTCGCCTTCACACCGGACGAGACCGGGGCGGCGCCGACGGGGATCGTCATCGACGTCATCCGCGCGACCTCGACGATCTGCCAGGCGCTCGCCGCCGGCTACGACCGCGTGTACTGCGTCGCCGAGATCGAGCGCGCGCGGGCGCTCCGTGCCGAGCTCGGCGAGGGCGTGCTCGGGGGCGAGCGGAACGCGGTCCGGATCCCCAGCTTCGACCTCGGCAACTCGCCGCGCGAGTACCTCGAGCGGCGGGGATCGACGCTCGTCCTCTGCACGACGAACGGGACGCGGGCGGTCGTCGCGGCCGCCGAGCGCTGCGCGCGGGTGCTCGTCGGGTCGCTCCTCAACCTCGCGGCGGTCGTGGCAGCGGCGCGGGAGGCGGGAGAGGACGTCCTCGTCCTGTGCGCGGGGGTGGAGGGGCGCCCGAACCTCGACGACACGTACGTCGCGGGCAGGATCGTCGAGCTCCTCGGCGGCGAGCGGACGGACGCGGCGGAGGCGGCCGCCCGCCTCGTCTCGACGTGGGGCGGGGCGGAGGAGGCGCTCCGAGCGTCGAGGAGCGCCCGCAACCTCCTCGAGCACGCGCCCGAGCTCGAGCCCGACATCGCGTTCTGCGCGCGCGAGAGCGTCCTCGCCGTCGTGCCCCGCCTCGCGGCGCGGCGCGGAGAGATCGCGGAGCTCGTCGCGTGATCGTCCACCGCGACCACCTGAGGCGAGGGCCGTCGACGGCCTTCGCCGAGGTCGCCGACGCGTACGAGCGCGCGCGGCCCGGCTACCCGGAGGGAGCCGTGCGCTGGCTCGTCGGCACGCAGCCGCGGGACGTCGTCGACCTCGGGGCCGGGACGGGGAAGCTCACGCGCGCCCTCGTCGCGCAGGGGCACCGCGTGACGGCGGTCGAGCCGCTCCCGCAGATGCTCGAGCAGCTCGT
>JAVQXS010000314.1:0-2554 GCA_033578065.1 Thermoleophilia bacterium | reverse complement strand
GAGCCCGGGCCGCCAGACAGCCCGGAGCAGATGGCCGTGGTCGCGCGCGCGACCGCGATCCCGCTCGCGACCGGCGAGCGCCTCGCGACGAAGCACGAGTTCGCCCGGGTGCTCGCGACGGGCGCGGCCGCCATCTTGCAGCCGAACCTCGGTCGCGTCGGAGGCCTGCTCGAGGCGAAGAAGATCGCGGGCATGGCCGAGGCGTCCTACGCGCAGATCGCCCCGCACCTCTACTGCGGGCCGGTCGTCGGCGCCGCGAACGTCCAGCTCGCGGCCTGCTCGCCGAACTTCCTCATCCTCGAGGGGATCCTCGACTGGCAGGGCTTCCACGCCGAGCTCCTGCGCACGCCGATCCGGTGGGAGGACGGCTCCGTGCTTCCCCCCGAGGCTCCCGGCCTCGGCGTCGAGCTCGACGAGGAGGTCGCGGCTGCGCACCCCTACGTGGGCGACGACCTCCACCTGACCCCGCTCGAGCACCCGATCTCGGGCTGACGCGGCTCGGCGTCATCGGAGTCGAACGCCTCGGCGCGCATCTGGCGGCGACCCTCCTTCGGGCCGGCTTCCCGCTGACCGTCTCCCCCCGCGACCCGACTGCCAGGGGGCGCGTCGAGACGCTCGGGGCGCGACTCGCGGCGTCGCCGCTGAGGCTCCCGTCAGTGCCGATGCCGTCGTCATCTCCCTCGCCTCGACCTCGGTCGTCGCAGCTGTCGTGGCGGCGAGGGCAGGCTTCCCGTCAGGCTCCGCGCTCCCGACACGACGTGTCGACTGAGCACGAACGACCGCTCCGAGCTCCTGCGCCGCGCCGAGCGCGCGGCTGCGCACGGGGTCTCGAGGCTCGGGGCTCCCGTGACGGGCGTCCAGCCCGCTGCGCCGGGCGAGCTCACGGTCCTCGTCGGCGGTGATCCCGAGGTCGTCGCAGCCCATGCACCTGCCGCTCGTGGAGGCGAACGTGCGGGCGCCGAGCCTCCCCGAGGGCCTCGACCGAGGCGGTTGTCAGGCCGCTTCGAGGAGCTCGTCCGCGTACGTCTTTCCGACCCGACGCAGGCCGCGCGGCCCGGGCTCGTAGTGGCCCATGCGCCAGAGCGCCGGCGAGTAGACGTGGATCGAGGTCGCTGGCGGTGAGCCGGGGCCCGGGTGTCGCACGCCATGGATGTCGGAGGCGTCGAAGTCGAAGTGCTCGCCGGCTGCGTGCCGCCTCGTCCGCTCCCGCACCCAGCCGTCCTCCTCGACGCGGAACCAGTCCTCGAGGAGCGCCCCCTCGCACACGATCACGGCTCCTGACGAGCGGTCGTGGTCGTGGTAGCCGGTGCTCTGCCCGTCGACCCAGCAGATGAGCCAGACGTCGAGGTTCGGGTCGCGGTAGAGCTGCCGGTAGTAGCGCGTCTCGGGGTCGTGGCGGACGAGCGGTCTCCAGAGACGCTCCTCGGCTGCGAGCTCCCTCGCGAGCCGTGCGAGCGCAGGGCGGTCGAGATCGGTGTCTGCGGGGATGCGCTCACGAAGCCAGGAGGCGAGATCGCTCATCTCAGGAACGTCGAGGGTGCGTCGGACTGGAGAACGTGTACCACAGCATCACCGAAGCCGCGGACGGCGTCCAGCGTCGGGCCGGGATCGAGGACGGGGGCGTCGCTCCCGTAGAGGAGCTGCGTGAGGCCGAACGTCTCGATGCAGAGCTCGATCGCCCGGCGCCCATAGGACGAGACCTCGAGGAACGTCCCCGCGTCGAGCACGGAGCGGACGTCGAGACCGTGCCTCGCCCGTCGCTCGAGCTGGAACGGCCCTCCGCCCGCGAGCATCGCGAACGCGATGCGGAGCGTCGGCCAGCGGGCCCGGCCGGACGCGAGCCACGAGAAGTACGCTGCTTGCATACGGGCGGGGTAGCCGACCACCCACTCCCACCACGGGGGTCGTCCGGGCGAGGCGGCGGGCGAGCCGTCGGGGTGGACGAAGACCGGAAGCTCGCTCGCTGCCGCCTCGGTGAGGATCGAGGAGGCCCGGTCAAGGTCGAGGAGGGTCGAGGCGGCGAGGCTGATGCCGGCGAACCCGTCCCGGGCGCGGGTTGGCGAGAACGCGAGGAAGCGTCCGCCGCCCATCGCCACGATCTCCTCGATCCCCGCGACCCAGGCCTCCTCCACAGCGAGCCGCTCCTCGGGCGGCGCCTGTTCGAGGCCCAGGGTCGTCTGGAGGGAGAGGACGGCGACGTCGATCCCGTCACGGTCGAGCAGGCACAGCCGCTCCTCGGGGTCGTGGGCCCGCAGGTCGATCGAGAAGCGCCCCTCCGCCGTCACGAGGACGTCTCCGTCGAGGAGCGGGGGGCGGCGCCTGCGGCGGAGCTCCTCGACAAAGGACGCCGGCCACAGGTGCTGGTGGACGTCGTACGTCGTCACGCGATCCGAAGGCCGGCGGCGAGCTCGTCTGCGAGCTCCTCGATGGGGAGAGGCATGCGCGCCGGGGAGTCGAGGAAGGGGACGCGCTCCCGCACGAACGCGTGGGCGGCGGCCGTTCCGGCGCCGAGCCGGAGCCCGCCGCGGAGGTCGATTGCCTGCGCGGCGACGAC
>JAVQXS010000313.1:0-2561 GCA_033578065.1 Thermoleophilia bacterium | reverse complement strand
GACACAGCGAGCTCGAGGAGACGCGGGTCGATCTCCAGCCAGCGGCTGCCTGGGTAGTGGCGGACGCGCTCCACCTCGAGCGTCATCGTTCTGCCTCCGGCAGCGAGGAGCTTCCCGCGCAGGCTGAGGCTGAACGGCGCTCCCGGCCGCGAGGCGAACAGGGGCTTGAGCGCTGGCTTCAGGCGGGGTAGGGGTTGACGTCCCCGCGCCCTTCGGCATGCACCTCGAAGTGGAGGTGGGGGTTTCCAGCCACGTCCCCGGAGTCGCCGTTGAACGCGATCTGCTGGCCCGCGGCGACCTTGGCGCCGTTCCGTGCAGCCACCGGGGCCCGACTCCGAGTACTTCACGGTGCCGGATTCGACCACGACGACGGGAGCACGCCACGGATTCTCCATGTCGATCCCCGCATGGCGTCCGGTGCTCCGCGGGTCGCCGTAGTGTCCCAGAGCTCGGTCTTCGCGACGAGGGGGAAGTCGAGCTGCGGCACCGTCGGCGTCTTCGCGCCCGAGCGCTCTGCGCCGGCGCCTGCCGAGTGGGGAGCGAGCGCCGCCCCCGCGAGGAGCTGGTTCGTCACGGGTGCGCAGTCGGGGGCGGCTAGAGTACGCGCCGATGAGGATCGCCGTCTGCGTGAAGCAGGTGCCGGACGCGACCGCGCCCAAGCGCATCGACCCGGCGACGAAGCGCCTCGACCGCTCCGGCGAGGCGACCTTCAACGCCACCGACCTGAACGCGGTCGAGGAGGCGATCCGGATCAAGGAGGCCCATGGCGGCGAGGTCGTCCTCGTCTGCGTCGGGCCCGAGCGGGCGCTCGAGTCGTTGCGCAAGGCGCTCGCGATGGGCGCCGACCGGGCGCTCCTCGTCGCCGACGACGCGATCGCGGGCTCCGACCTCGTCGCGACGAGCCGCGTCCTCGCGGCGGCGCTCGCGCGGGTGGAGGCGGACCTCGTCCTCTTCGGGCAGGCGTCGAGCGACGGCGACGGGGCGGTCCTCTGGGCCGCGGTCGCCGAGCGTCTCCGCCGCCCCCTCGTCTCCCAGGTCGCCGCGCTCACGGTGGAGGAGGGCGCCGTCACGGGCAAGCGCCAGACCGAGCACGGCTACGACACGATCCGGGCGCCGCTGCCGGCCGTCGTCGCCGTCTCCGACGCGATCAACGAGCCGCGCTACCCCTCCCTCAAGGGGATCATGGGCGCGAAGGCGAAGCCGCAGGAGACGCTCTCGCTCGCCGACCTCGACCTCGATGCCGAGCTCGTCGGCGAGGCCGGTTCGCGGACGAGGGTACTCGCCCTCGGCCCGCCTCCCTCGCGCGGGGACTCGCTGAAGATCGAGGACGACGGGAGCGCCCCGCAGCGGATCCTCGACTACCTCGTCGAGCGGAGGCTCCTGTGATCCTCGTCTACCTCGAGCACGTCGACGGGGAGATCGAGAAGGGGAGCCTCGGCGTCCTCGGCAAGGCGGCCTCGCTCGGGGAGGCGGTCGGGATCGTCCTGGGACCGGGGGCGCGCGAGGTCGCGGCAAAGGCCGGCGCCTTCGGAGCGACGAAGGCGTACGCCCTCGATGCGCCGGAGCTCGCCTCGCCGCTCCCCCAGCCGCGGGTGGACGCGCTCGCCGCGCTCGTCGGGGAGACCGGGGCCGACACGATCCTCTTCGCCGCCTCCGTCCTCGCCGCCGACGTCGCGGCCGGTCTCGCCGCCCGCCTCGAGGGGGGCCTCAACTGGGATCTCATCGACCTCGAGCTCCGCGACGGGGAGCTCGTCGGCAAGCGCCCCGCGCTCGGGGACACCGTCCTCGTGGACGTGGGCTGGTCGGGGACGCCGCGGCTCGGCCTCGTCCGCTCCGGGGCCTTCGATCCCCTCGAGACGGGAGGCTCTGCGCCCGTCGAGGAGTTCGAGGCCGAGTTCTCCGGCTTCTCGACCGCTGCCACCCTCCTCGAGCAGACGCAGGAGGAGGCGGCCGGCCCCTCGATCGAGGACGCGGAGGTCATCGTCGCCGGGGGTCGGGGCCTCGGCTCCCCCGAGGGGTTCGCGCAGCTCGAGGAGCTCGCCGCCGCGCTGGGCGGCGCGGTCGCCGCCACGCGCGCCGTCGTGGACGCGGGCTGGTACCCGTACTCGGCCCAGGTCGGTCAGACGGGCAAGACCGTGTCGCCGAAGCTCTACATCGCCTGCGGCATCTCGGGCGCGATCCAGCACAAGGTCGGGATGCAGGGCTCGGGGACGATCGTCGCCATCAACAAGGATCCGAACGCGCCGATCTTCGACTTCGCCGACCTCGGCGTCGTCGGCGACCTGCACGCGATCGTCCCTAAGCTCACCGAGCTCGTCCGCGCGCGCCGCGGGAGCTGAGAGCCGTGCTCGGAGCGCCCGCTCCCGCTGCCGCAGGCCCCGCTGCCTCGCTCCGGGAGACCTCCTAGTGGCTCGGCCGATCGACTTCCCCCCGCCCGACTTCGGCCCCAGCGACGCGATCGGCGTCCCCACCGATCCGCCGGAGGAGCGGATCGAGGTCGGCGTCCTCCTCGTCGGCGCCGGGCCCGGCGGCCTCGCGTGCGCCATCCGGCTCGGCCAGCT
>JAVQXS010000312.1:0-2568 GCA_033578065.1 Thermoleophilia bacterium | reverse complement strand
CTTCGACCTCCTCGCCTGCCCGACCTCGCCGACCGTCGCCTTCCCGCTGGGCGAGCGGACGGGCGACCCGCTCGCGATGTACGCGTCCGACCTCCTCACCATCCCCTCGTGCCTGGCGGGGCTTCCCGGGCTCTCGATCCCCTGTGGGCTCTCGCAGGGCCTCCCCGTCGGCCTCCAGCTCATCGGGCGGCCGTTCGGCGAGAACACGCTCTTCCACGCCGGACACGTCCTCGAGCAGGCGATCGGCTTCGACACGGTGCCGGAGCGCTGGCGGGCGCCGGTGGCGCAGGCGGGGGAGGGCGCGACGTCATGACCGCTCCCCCCGACGAGCGGCCGTCGCGGGCGCCGGGCCCTCGCGAGGGAGGCGGAGGGCGATGGTGAGCGCGGCCAGCGGAGCAGGGCTCGCCTGGGAGCCGGTCATCGGGCTCGAGATCCACGTCCAGCTGAAGACGAAGACGAAGCTCTTCTGCCGCTGCCCGGTGGGCTTCGGAGCGGCGGAGAACACCCAGACGTGCCCCGTCTGCCTCGGCTTCCCGGGCGCGCTGCCGGTGACGAACCGGAAGGCGGTCGAGTGGACGATCCTCCTCGGCCTCGCGCTCGGCTGCGACATCGCCGAGCGCGCCGTCTTCGCGCGGAAGAACTACTTCTACCCCGACCTTCCGAAGGGCTATCAGATCTCGCAGTACGATCTGCCTCTTTGCAGAAACGGCAAGATGCTCGTCCCGCTCCCCGAGGGCGACCGGATCGTCGGGATCGTGCGCGCGCACCTCGAGGAGGACGCCGCGAAGACCGTCCACGTCGGGGGACGGACGGGACGGATCGGCGGCGCGGACCGGTCGCTCGTCGACTACAACCGTGGCGGCACGCCGCTCGTCGAGATCGTGACCGCGCCAGACCTGCGCTCGGCCGAGGAGGCGAAGCGGTTCCTCCAGCTCCTCCGGCAGACGATCGTCGAGCTCGGCATCTCGGATGCGGAGATGGAGAAGGGGACGCTGCGCGTGGACGCGAACGTCTCGGTGCGACCGGCGGGGTCGGACGAGCTGCGCACGCGCACGGAGATCAAGAACATGAACTCCTTCACGTACCTCGCCCGCGGGATCGAGGCGGAGGTCGCGCGCCAGGCGGAGGTGTGGGCGTCCGGGGGGCAGGTGCGGCAGGAGACGTACGACTTCGACGCGGCGACGGGCCGATTGACGCCGCGGCGGGCGAAGGAGGAGGCGGACGACTACCGCTACTTCCCCGAGCCCGACCTCGTCCCGCTCGAGCCGGAGCCTGCGCTCGTCGACCGGCTCCGCCGAGACCTCCCCGAGCCCCCCGCGGCGCGCATCCGACGCATCGCCGCCGATCTCGACCTCGACCGCGCGCTCGTGCTCGTGACGGGCGGTCTCGACCGCCTCTGGGAGGAGACGGTGGCCGCCGGCGCCGATCGGGTCGCGGCGGCGAACGTGATCGCGAACGCGCTCGTGGGCGCCGGCGTCGACCCCGCGCAGGTCTCCGCGCGCGAGCTCGCGCGGCTCGTGCAGGCGCGCGAGCGGATCCCGCGGACGCTCTTCGACGAGGCGATCACGAAGCTCGCCGAGCCGGGCTTCTCGGCCGCCCCCTACCTCGAGCGGGAGGCGGTCTCGGACGCGACGAAGCTCGAGCCCATCGTCCAGGCGATCCTCGATGCCCACCCGGATCAGGTGGCGGCGTACCGCGGCGGGAAGGAGGGGCTCCTCGGGTTCTTCGTCGGCCAGGTCATGCGCGAGACCGCCGGCCAGGCGAACCCACGCGTCGTCTCCGAGCTCGTGCGCGCGAAGCTCGCGAGCTGACAGGCCGTGCCGCTCCCTGACCGCTCCCGAGCGGGAGGGGCTAGCCGGGGATCCTCAGCTCGCGGCCGAGGTAGAGCCCCGAGCTCTCCGCCTCGACGTACGGCGCCATCGCCCGGCGCCGTGCCGCCTCTACCTCGGACAGGCGGTAGCGCTCGCGGGCGTCCTCCGACTCCCAGATCGAGATCCCGACGACCTCGTTCCGCTCCGCCGAGTAGCACTCGTACGCCCGGAGCATCCCCTCGGGGAACTCCGAGGGCCGCCAGGCGCGGCGGAACTCCTCGTACGTGCCGGGCTTGATCCGGCGCGTCGTGATCCAGACGACGTACTGACGGGGCTCCATCGGGCTCCTCCTTTCGTCTCGGACACGTAGCCTCAGCGTTCCCGGAGCATCTCCCTATCATCCAACCGTGAACCGGCTCCGCGCGTGGCTCGTTGCCAGCCCGCTCGTCGCTGCGGGAATCCTCCTCGCGCACGCGGCCGCGTACCGGCTCACGGGGACGCCGGCGGAGCCCGCCCACGCGTACCTCGAGCACGCGCCGCAGGCGCTCCTGCTCGTCGCGGTGCTCGCCGTCGCCCTCGGCGGTCTCGGCGCTCGTCTTGAGGCGCCCCCAGCCTGGACGTTCGCCGCCCTCGCGCCCGTGGCCTTCCTCGCGCAGGAGCACCTCGAGCTCCTCCTCCACGCAGGCGGCCTTCGAGGAGTCGTCACCTCCCCTGCCCTCCGCGGCGGGCTCGTGCGCCACCTTACCGTCTCGCGCGG
>JAVQXS010000311.1:0-2585 GCA_033578065.1 Thermoleophilia bacterium | reverse complement strand
CGAGCGGGTCGGGACGGCTCGCGGGCCAGAGCCCTACGGTCGGCGTGATCGGGTCGAGGAGGTGGTCGCCGGCGACGAGGACGCCGTCGCGGAGGAGGCAGAGCTGCCCGTCGGCGTGGCCGGCGGCCGCGACGAGCTCCCAGCCGTCGAGCTGCTCCCCCGCCTCGAGGAGGATCGGATCGCGCTGGTAGCGGATGAAGGGGCGGTAGCGAGCGCTCTGGCCGACGAGCTCCTCGGTCACGCCCGGCGGGGCTCCGTGGTGCGCGAACCAGTCGAGCAGGCGCTCGGACCAGGCCGGGTTCCCCCACACGAGCTCGCACTGCGCGTAGTCGAGCGCGCCCTCGTGCACCGGCGCTCCCGTCAGCTCGTGGAGGTCGGCCGCCGTGACGAAGATCGCCTGGACGCGACCGCCCGCCCGCGCGAGCTCCGCTGCCCAGGTCTCCTTCGCGTCCGGCAGCCCGACGCCCGTGTCGACGACGATCCACCCCTCCGCCCCCGGCAGGAGGTAGGCGTGGACGTGCCCCGGCCGCGTCGGCAGCGGGAGCGTCACCCGGCGGATGCCGTCCTCGAGCTCGTCCATGCCGCAACGCTACAGCGGCCGTCTCCGCAGCGGACGCCCTTGCTCTCGACGAACACGTGTTCTATCCTCAGCGGGTGCGCCCTGCCTACCGACTCGAGCGCTGCGCAAGCGCGCTGAACGCCGTCCGCGGCATGCCCTTCCGCTGGTCGCTCAACCCGTACGGAGGCTGCGCCCACCGGTGCACGTTCTGCTACGTGCGACACTTCGAGCTCCGCGCCGAGCGGCCCGCCGATGACCGCTACGGCGCCTCGATTCGCGTGAAGACGAACGTCGCCGAGGTGCTCCGGCGCGAGCTCGCCCGGCCCTCCTGGCGGCGCGAGGAGGTCGCGATCGGCACCGCGACCGACCCCTACCAGCCGGCGGAGGGCCGCTTCCGGCTCACCCGCGCGTGCATCGCCGAGCTCGCGGCCTCGGGCACGCCCTTCTCGATCGTGACCCGCGGCCCGCTCGTCGTGCGTGACCGCGACCTCCTCGCCGACGCCGCGCGCGAGGTCTCCGTCCACGTCGCCGTCTCCCTCCCGACGCTCGACGAGCGCGTCTGGCGGACGACCGAGCCCGGGACGGCCCCGCCGCTGAGCCGGCTGCGCGCGGTGCGGGAGCTCGCCGACGCCGGCATCGACGTCGGCGTCGCGGTCGCGCCGATCCTCCCCGGGCTCTCCGACGGACCCGCCGAGCTCGAGGCGGTCGTGCGCGCGGCGCGGGCAGCAGGGGCGGGCACGATCTGGGCGAGCGTCGTCCACCTGCGACCCGGCGTCCGCGAGCACTTCCTCGCGGCGCTCGCGCGTGACTGGCCGGAGCACGTCGAGCGCTACGAGGCGCTCTTCGCCGGCCGCGCGTACCTCCCGACCCAGGCGCAGGCCGCGCTCCTCGAGCCCGTGCGCCGCGCCCGCTCGGCGTCGCGACCGGCGCGGCGGGCGCCGATCCGGCCACGTCCGCGGCAGCTCGCGCTCGCGATCTGAGCGGGGAGGAGCGTCCAGGGTCGCGCCGTATCATCGCCCTGTGACCGACGAGATCACCTGCCTCATCGCGGACGACCACGAGGTCGTCCGCGAGGGCCTGCGGATCGCCCTCTCCCGCTCCCCTCGCATCCGCGTCATCGGCGAGGCGGCCGATGGAGCAGCGGCCGTCGCCCTGACCGAGCGCCGGCGCCCCGACGTCGTCATCATGGATCTCCGGATGCCGGACATGGACGGGCTCGAGGCGACCGAGCTCATCCTCGAGAAGGTGCCCGAGACGGCGGTGCTCATCTTCACCGCCTACGGAGAGCGCTCCCTCCTCGAGCGGGGCCTCGAGTCGGGAGCGCGAGGCTACATCCTCAAGGAGGCCCCCCACGAGACGCTCGTGCGGGCGATCGAGAGGGTCGCCGCCGGGGAGACGTACGTCGATCCGGGCCTCATGGCCGAGGTCGTCGCCGGGCGGACGCAGTCCGAGGTGCTCACCCGGCGCGAGCGCGAGATCCTCCAGCTCCTCGCCGACGGCATGTCGAACGCGGACGTCGCGGCGAAGCTCTTCATCAGCCAGGAGACGGTGAAGAGCCACGTCCGCCACATCCTCGCCAAGCTCGAGGCGGATACGCGGACGCAAGCGGTCGCCATCGCCCTCCGCGAGGCGATGATCGATTGAGCGACCTCGCCGAACGCGCGCTCCTCGCCGAGCGGATCCTCGCCGAGCAGGAGGAGCGCCGCCGGCTCGGAGATCTCCTCCACGACGGCGCCGTGCAGCAGCTGTCGGCGCTCGCTCAGATGCTCGATGCCGGCCTGAGCGCCTTGCGCGCGAACGACCTCCGCCGCGCCGACGAGACGCTCTCGCGCGCGCTCGCGCTCGCCCGGGATGCGACCCGCGACCTGCGCGCGCTCTGCGACGACCTCGAGCCTCGGGCGCTCCGCGAGGCGGGCTTCGTCGCGACCCTCGGAGCGCTCGCGCGACGCGTCGCGACGCGGCACGCGGTCGAGGTCGACCTCGACGTCGACGAGGCCTGCGAGCTCGGTGAGCACGCGCAGGCCGC
>JAVQXS010000310.1:0-2587 GCA_033578065.1 Thermoleophilia bacterium | reverse complement strand
CCTCGGGCCCTCCGTCCTCGTGGATCCGGACCGCCTTCACCGGCACAATCATCTCATGACGGTCGCCGAGCTGAGTCGCCTGGCTGCGCAGGTCGGTCTCGACGTCGTCGGCGCGGCGCCGGCTGAGCCGTACGAGGGCACGGAGCTCGCGATCGCCGAGCGCCGCGCGCGCGGGCTCTTCGCCGACATGCGCTTCACGATGGCGCGACCCGAGCGCTCCTGCCACCCTGAGCGGCTTCTCGACGGTGCGCAGACCGTCGTCAGCGCTGCGCGCTGCTACTACGCTCCTGCTCCTGACCCCGAGCCCGGGGAGGGGCGCCTCGCCCGCTACACCTGGCGCGATGAGTACGCTGATCTCCGCCGCAGCCTCGACGAGCTCGGGCGCTTGCTCGGTGGGGCGTACCGCGTGCTCGTCGACGACTCCGACCACGTCGACCGGGAGGCGGCGGTGCGGGCGGGCGTCGCCTTCTACGGGAAGAGCACGATGGCGATCACCCGGCGACACGGCTCGTGGGTCGTCCTCGGGAGCCTCGTGACGACGGTCGAGATCGAGCCGACGCCACCGCTCGAGCTCGATTGCGGCGCGTGTCGGCTCTGCATCGATGCCTGTCCAACGGGTGCCCTCGACGAGCCGGGCGTGCTCGATGCGACCCGCTGCCTCTCCTACTGGACGCAGGCAGCAGGACCGATCCCAGTCCCGTACCGGGCGAAGCTCGGCGACACGGTGTACGGGTGCGACATCTGTCAGGAGGTGTGTCCCTGGAACCGAGGGATCGAGCGGCGGCGCGCAGGAGTCCAACCGTCGCCGGAGGCGACGCCCTCGATCTCGCTTCGCGAGTGGCTCGAGCGCGATGGGGACGAGCTCGTTGCAGAGCTCGAGCGGCTGTACGTGCCTCGGAAAGACCCTCGGTGGTTGCGACGGAACGCGCTCGTCGTTGCCGGGAACGTCGGGGACGAGGAGCTCGTGCCGGTCGTCGAGCGGTACGCGAGCAGCGGGGACCCGCTCCTCGCGGAGACGGCGAGGTGGGCGCTCGCGCGCCTCGACGAGCGGACGCGATGACAGAAGATGCCGAGCGGCTCGCGCTCGTCGTGCACGAGGTCCGGAGCCCGGTCGCGGCCCTGGCAGCGATTCGCGATGCGCTCCCCGGAGCTCGGGGCGACCGCGGCGCCTGCCAGCGTCTCGCGCGGCTCGCCCTCGGGGCGTGTGAGGCGATCGACCGACTCGTACGCGAGGTCGCGGTCACGACCGTCGTCCCCGAGGCCGTCGACCTCTCTGCGGTCGTCGAGGATGTCGTGGGCGCGGCGGCGCTCGCGAGCCGCCGGGAGATCAGTGCCTCCGGGACGGAGCGGCCCCTCGTTGTGCAGGGGGATCCAGTCCGCCTCCGTCAGGCGGTCGACAACGTCGTCCGCAACGCGATCGCCGTCTCGCCCCCAGGGACGGCGATCGCGGTCTCCCTGCGCGCGACTCGGCGTGAGGCCATGATCTCCGTCACAGACGCGGGTCCGGGGATCGCGGACTCGGATCGCGAGCGGATCTTCGAGCCGGGGGTCCGGCTCGATCCCCAGCGTCCGGGCTCGGGTCTCGGGCTCGCCGTCGCGCGCGGCATCGCCGAAGCGCACGGCGGCCGTCTGACGGTGGAGTCGGAGCGAGGCGCCGGAGCGACGTTCACGCTCGTCGTGCCGCGACCTCCGCCTCAGCCGGAGACGCCGACCTCGAGCTCGTAGCGGCGCAGCAGCCCTCCGTTCGCCGCGTGCTCGGAGATCCGGAAGGAGGCGGAGGAGGCGGAGCGATCGACGCCGGCCCTCGTGACGACGCGGACAGGGAGCGCGCCTGCCGTCCTGTAGAGCTCAGCGTAGCCTGCCTGCTCGACGACGACGAATCGGGCTCTCGGCACGGGCTCGATCCATGCGAACGCGAGCGGCTCGTCGTCCGCGGTCGCGCAGAGGAGGTCGAGCCGAGGGTCAGAGAGCCTTCCCGCTCGCAGCAGGCCGATCGCGCTCCCGCACCAGCGCTGACCGTCCTCCCGCGGCCCGCCAGCGTTGTCGCAACCGACGATCGCCTCCTCGAGGGCGTCACGGAAGGTGACGCTCTCGCCATCGACCGTCACGCGGACGACAGCAGCTCCTGCCGGCCGGCGGTGCGTCCACGCTGCGAGGCACGACGCGCGACGCTCATCGGCGGCGTCGTCGCGGACGAGGGTCGCCGACGTCGCGATCACCGGCACCCCGACCCCCTCGAGCCGAACGGGAGCGGAGGCAGGCCGGGAGCCGTCGAAGAGGAGGCTGGGAAGGGGCCGCGTCGTGGCGCACGCGCTCGCCCCGAGGGCGAGCGCGCAGGCCCCGATGGTGATCGCGAGCGCCCGGACCACCCTGGCCTCAGGAGCTCCAGCCGAGCCGTTGGACGCCGCTGTAGCTCGAGCTCCCGCGGTACGTCCTCGTCCAGATGTTCGTCCCGTACGCCTCGCCCTTCGCCTCGATGATCTGGTCGGAGCCATCCGCGTTCGGGGCGTAGATGAGCCCGATGTGGGTGTCGCTCGCGAGCGCGTCCATGGTGACGAGGGCGGACTTCGCCTTCGTCGCGTTCGGG
>JAVQXS010000309.1:0-2590 GCA_033578065.1 Thermoleophilia bacterium | reverse complement strand
CGCCGCGAACTACCTCGTCACGCTCCGGGCGCTCGCTCGCTCGCTCGTCGCCGCCGCCGGAGCGCCCCCCGACGCGCTCGACCCGCTCCTCCGAGGCGTGATGGAGAACGGGTTCGAGCTCACGGGCCCGATCGCCCGCGGCGACTGGGAGACGGTCGAGCGGCACCTCGCCGCGATCCGCGAGCGCCGTCCCGAGCTCGAGACGCTCTACCTCGAGCTCGCGCGCGCGACGGCAGCGGTCGCAGGCCATGTCCTCCCCGCCGAGCTCGCCGGCGGCCGCGGCGGCGAGAGAGACGCTTTCCGGCTCGGCGACGAGGTCGCGGAGCGCGCGCTCGCGCTCGCACCCCCCAGCGCACCGCGGCGCGCCCTCGCTGCCCCCGGAGCTCGTCCCGGCCGCTGATGATGGAGACCGTTCGGACGATCGCCGACGCTCGAGCCGCGCTCTCCCCCCGCCGCGCCGGCTCCATCGGGCTCGTCCCGACGATGGGCGCGCTCCACGAGGGGCACCTCTCGCTCCTCCGCGCCGCTCGGGAGGAGAACGAGACCGTCGTCATGAGCCTCTTCGTCAACCCAGCCCAGTTCGGCGAGCCGGACGACCTCGCGACGTACCCTCGCGACGAGGCGCGCGACCTCCTCCTCGCGGAGAGCGCCGGCGTCGACCTCGTCTTCGCCCCCTCCGTCGAGGAGATGTACCCGCCCGGCTACCAGACGTGGGTCGATGTCGTCGAGCTCGGCTCCATCCTCGAGGGGGCGTTCCGCCCTGGGCACTTCCGCGGCGTCGCGACCGTCGTCCTCAAGCTCTTCGAGATCGTCCGACCGGATCGGGCGTACTTCGGGCAGAAGGACGCGCAGCAGGTCGAGGTCGTCCGTCGGCTCATCACCGACCTCGCGCTCGAGGTCGAGCTCCGCGTCCTCCCCACCGTCCGTGACGCGAGCGGGCTCGCGCTCTCCTCGCGGAACGCTCGCCTCTCGGCCGAGGAGCGCGCGCGCGCGCTCGCGCTCCCGCGCGCCCTCGCGACCCGCAGCCGCGACGAGGCTCTGCGCCTGCTGCGGGAGACCGACGGCATCGAGGTCGAGTACGTCGAGCGGGCCGACTTCGATCCGCCCGCGCTCGTCGGTGCCATCCGCGTCGGCTCGACGCGGCTCATCGACAACGTCGTCCTGGAGGAGCGGTGACGGTCGTCGACCCGAGGGAGCGCGTCCCGCTCGCCAAGCTCACGCTCCCCGAGCTCGCGGCGATGAAGGCCGAGCGCCGTCCCATCGTCATGGTCACGGCCTACGACGCCCCCGGCGGGCAGCTCGCGGACGAGGCGGGGATCGACCTCGTCCTCGTGGGCGACTCGGCGGCGATGACGGTCTTCGGCTACCACTCGACGCTCCCCGTGACGACCGACGAGATGCTGCTGCTCACGAAGGCCGTCGCGCGTGGCGCGCGGCGAGCGCTCGTCGTCGCCGACCTCCCCTTCGGCTCGTACCAGGCCTCGAACGAGGACGCCGTCCGGAGCGCGATCCGCTTCGTGAAGGAGGCGGGCGCGGACGCCGTGAAGCTCGAGGGAGCGGGGCCGATGCTCGATCGCGTCCGCGCGATCGTCGCGGCCGGCGTCGCGGTCATGGGACACGTCGGTCTCACGCCGCAGTCGGCCACGATGCTCGGGGGCTACCGGGCGCAAGGCCGCACCGCGGAGCGCGCGCTCGCCATCCTCGACGACGCGCGCGCGCTCGAGGCCGCCGGGTGCTTCTCGCTCGTGCTCGAGGCGGTACCGGAGCCGGTGGCGCAGCGGATCTCGGCGTCGCTCGCGATCCCGACGATCGGCATCGGCGCCGGCGCCGGCTGCGACGGACAGGTCCTCGTCTGGCACGACCTCCTCGGGCTCTCCGCTGGCCGGCAGCCTCGCTTCGTGAAGCGCTACGCGGCGATCGGGGAGGCGATCCGAGCGGCTCTGGCGGCCTTCGCCGAGGACGTCCGTCAGCGCCGCTTCCCCGCCGACGAGCACACGTACTCGATGCCCGAGGAGGAGCGCGCGCTCTTCGAGCGCGCGCTCGCGGGCGACGCACGCTCGGGAGCGACACGGACGACGGCTCCGTAGTTTCTCCGGTGTGCGGCCCCTGTGGGCCCGAGTAGGGTGCCGCCCCGATGAGCTCGACCGCGCTCCTCATCGCGATCGCCTACGGCGTCGCGACGATCGTCGGGGCGCTCGTCTTCCTCGGCCTCTGGCGCTCAACGCGGAGGCGCGGGGCGGTGGACACGGAGGCGCTCGCGCGGCGAGAGACCGCGTGGCTGCTCGTCGTCCTCGCCGGGCTCCTCGCGCTCCTCCTGGCGACGATCTTCTTCACCCCGTACGGGGCGAGCGCGCCGCCGGGCGCCCAGGTCGTCGAGATCGAGGCGCGCCAGTTCGCGTTCATCGTCGACGCCGGCGAGATCCGGGCGGGAGAGCCCGTCGAGTTCCGGCTCACGACGCCCGACGTGAACCACGGGCTCGGCGTGTACACGGAGGGGGACCGCTTCGTCTTCCAAGCGCAGATCGTCCCAGGCTACGTGACGACGGTCGTGCACACGTTCCACGAGCCCGGCACCTACAAGATCCTCTGC
>JAVQXS010000308.1:0-2618 GCA_033578065.1 Thermoleophilia bacterium | reverse complement strand
GACGCGCTTGGCGAGGACACCGACGACGAGCGAGCCAAGAGCGACCGAGACCGCGACGCCCCACCAGGAAGCGTCGAGAAGCGCTTCGAGCGCGAGCCGAAGCGAGGGCCATGCTCGGTCGAGATCGCCGAAGAGCCCTCCCGGAGGCGCCTCGCTCGGAACGTCCCGCACGAGGTACCAGACACGCCAAGGCGCTCCGATCACCGCCACGATCGCGGCGGCGAGGGCGAGAGCAGGCCAGGAACGGCGCCACGTGCGCCCCGTCGCGAGTGCGGCGGAGACGAGGAGCGCCGTGGCAAGCAGCATCCCCTCGCGCTTCGTCAGGACGGCCGCACCGAGCAGGATCGTCGCCAACACGAGATCGCCGCCTCTCCGCTCGAGCATCCAGTAGGCGAGGAGCAGCGCGGCGAGGGTGACGAAGTACCCGAGCAGGAGGTCGGCCTCGGGGATCACCATTCGACGGCCGACTCTCGGCGCCACGACGAGGAGGAGCACGATCGGCCAGAGCACGAGCGGAGGCACGCGCTCCGCGAGAAGACCGGCGAGGGCCCAGAGGAATCCGGCCCCGAAGAACCAGAACTGGACATGGAGCGTGACGACGTCAGGACCTCCCATCGCATGGAATGACGCTGCCTCAAGCGCGGGCAGAAGCGGTGGGTACGACGCGCCCGGAAGCTGCGTGAAGAACTCCTCGTCGAGCTCGCCGAAGAAGTAGATCGCCATTCCCTTCGGCACCCAGAACGACCATGCGTCCCAGGCGTAGAGACCGTGGAGACGAGCCGAGCGGAAGAGCGCCTCGAGGAAGACCACCGTTGCCCCAGCGCCCGCTGCGGCGACGAGCAGCCCAACGTTCCCTGGGATCGAGCCAGCACGCGGTCGGCGCCGGCCAATCCGTACCCCTCCAAGCACAGCCACGCACACGACGGCAAGAGGCGTCGCGACGACGAGCCAGCCCGAGAAGGGGACGCCTGCGACGAGAAGCAGCGTCCACGACGCTCCGACGACGGCGACACCGACGAGGTAGGCGAGCCCACCGAGACGCACGGCGTCTCTCCACGTCGACGGCCCCCGAAGGAGCCAGAGAGCCGCAAGGCCAGCAGCCGCATAGAGGACGTTGAGCGCGAAGAGCCCAGCGAGAGCATCAGCGGTCACGGTGCCACCTTCACGATCGACGCGTCCTCGGGGCCGCGCCAGACAACCTTCCCAGCTCGGAGGCCGTCTCCGAGCTCGCAGCCGAAGCAGACGATCCACTCCGCGTTCTCGGCTGGGCGCCGGGGCATGAGGAAGTAGGTGAAGAAGCTCGCGACGTAAGGCGCAGTCAGCTCCGAGCCGCCCTGGTAACCCGATCCGACGACGACCTTGTACCTCGCGTCGAGCGGGATCCGCGCGCGTGCTTCGTAGAGAACAGACTGATCGGGGACGACGTCGTTCCCGCCCGCGACCTCCCGATCGGCGAACGAGAGCGCGCTGTTCCCGCTCGCCGCGCGGCCTCGCTCCGCGACGACCCCCGGGAGCTCCACCATCACCGCGACGAGGGAGACCGCAACGAGGAAGATCACGCCGACGCGTACCGGGCCTTGCGGCCACCGAGTCCAGGTTCCGGCCTCGCTCCGCCCGAGCTCGCTCACCCTCGCCTCGTCGCCGGGAGCGCTTCCATTGCCTGCGCCTGCGCCTGCGCATCCCTCCCGAAGACGACAGGCAGCGCGACGGCGAGGGTAACGAAGACGTAGAAGTAGTAGAAGACCATCGTCAGGTAGAAGAGGTTCGCCGCGAGCGTCCCCGCGAGCGCCGCCGTCATCCCCCACGCAAGCGGGCGCAGGCGTCGGCTGCGCGGGTCGCCCGCGACCTCGAGCGCTCGGCCCAGGCGCCGGGCGACCCCGAGTCGATGGAAGACCCAGAGGACGAAGACGGCGAAGAGCGCCGTTCCCACGAGCCCGGTCTCGACGAGGGTGGCCACGTAGAACGAGTGCGGCCCGAAGTCCTCGCGTCCCGTCACGAACTCGTAGTAGACGGAGAAGTTGTTGAGGCCGAGGCCGAGCGCGGGGTGCGTCTGGAGGATGTCGGGGATGAAGGAGTACACCTCGAAGTGCGGTGACGCCGCGCCACGGCTCATGCTCGTCCGCGCCCGGAGGACGGTGAGGAAGAACTCGAGCCGGGAGAGGACGACCACGGCCACGATCCCGAGCGCCACGCCGAGCGGGAGGAGGAAGGCCGGGCGCCGCAGGTGATGCCGGTAGGGGAGCGCGAGGAGAAGCCCGCCGACCGCGAGCCCGAGGAGCCCGCTCCGGGACAGCGTCGCGAGCTCGACGAGGAGGCAGAAGACGAGGAACGCCGCGAGCGGTGCCCGCAGCCGGTGGCCCCGCTCGAGCCGGAGGTAGAGGGGCAGGAGCACGAGCAGCGGGATGAGGAGCTCGATGCCGAGGTGGTTCGGATCGCCCGCGAGGCCGTTCGGGCGGTACACGGGCTGGACGCCGCCGATGATCCCGAAGACGTTGATCCCCGTCTCGCGCGAGGTGATGGGCTGGATGAGGATGGCGTCGAGGTTCGCCCCCGTCAGCTCGGCGACGACGAGCTGGACGACGCCGTAGGCGGCGTTCACCGCGATCCCGCCGACGAAG
>JAVQXS010000307.1:0-2625 GCA_033578065.1 Thermoleophilia bacterium | reverse complement strand
TCTCGAGGCGGGCGAGTTCGAGGAGCTGCCCGGAGGGCGCTTCCGCGCCGCCGGGCACGAGCTCGGCCCGGAGGACGTCCTCGTCGAGCGGCGGGGCAGGGAAGGGTGGGTGGTGGCCGCGGCGGACGGGGTGACGGTCGCCCTCGACCTCCGCCTCGACGAGTCGCTCCTCCGCGAGGGGCGGGTGTATGAGCTCGTCCACCGCGTGAACACCCTCCGCAAGGAGGCGGGGCTCGAGCTGAGCGACCGCATCCGGCTCACGATCCCCGAGGCCGACGCCGACCTCCTCGAGCACGCGGACTGGATCGCGCGTGAGACGCTCGCGGTCTCGGTCGAGGCGAGGGGGCCCGAGATCCGCTTCGCGCGGGTCTGAGCCCGCGGCGAGGGTTCGGTGGGGAGGGATGCGGCGCGAGCGCGCTGCGGGCGTGCGATCCTGCCCTCAGCTCCGCTGCGCGAGCTCGAGCTCGCGCCGGAGCTCGATCGGCAGGCGGAAGGTGACGTCCTCCTCGACGAGCCGGTAGCTTCCGATCTCCGTGACCCCGCGAGCCCGGAACCAATCGCACACGCGGGCGACGAGCTTCTCGGGGGCGGACGCGCCCGAGGTGATGCCGACGGTCTCCACGCCCTCGAGCCACGTCTCGTCGATCTCCGTCTCGTCGTCGATGAGGTACGCGGGCTTCCCGCCGGCGAGCGCGGTCTCGACGAGTCGGTTCGAGTTCGAGGAGTTTCGCGACCCGATGACGAGGAGGAGGTCGATCTCCGGGAGCATCTCCTTTACCGCCCACTGCCGATTGGAGGTCGCGTAGCAGATGTCCTCCTTGCGCGGCGCGCGGATGTCGGGGAAGCGGCGCCGGAGGACGGCGATGATCTCCCGCGTCTCGTCGACGGACAGGGTCGTCTGGGTGACGTAGGCGAGCTTCGTCCCCGGGGGCACCTCGAGCGCCTCGGCCTCGGCGACATCCTGGACGAGGACGGTCGCCTCCGGCGCCTCGCCCATGGTGCCGATGACCTCCTCGTGCCCGGCATGGCCGATGAGGACGATCGTGTACCCGTCCTCGGCGTAGCGGCGCGCCTGGACGTGGACCTTCGTCACGAGCGGGCAGACGGCGTCGATGACCTTGTGGCCCAGGCGGGCGGAGTTCTCGTAGACGGAGGGGGCGACGCCGTGGGCCGAGTAGACGATGGTCGCGCCCTCGGGCGCCTCGCTCTCCTCCTCGACGAAGATCGCGCCGCGCGCCTCGAGATCGCGCACGACGTGGATGTTGTGGACGATCTGCTTGCGCACGTAGACGGGCGGCCCGTAGTGCTCGAGCGCCCGCTCGACGGTCTCGACGGCGCGCTCGACGCCCGCGCAGTAGCCGCGGGGGGAGGCGAGGAGAACCCGCTTGACCACGAGGCACAGCGTATCGGCAGGCGACCTCTTGTCGGTTAGCGGGACGTCTGGGCGAGGAAGATCCCACTGACGACGACGAGCCCTCCCGCGACCTGCGCGCCCGAGAGCGTCTCGCCGAGCCACGTCCAGGCAACGAGGGCTGCCGCGACCGGCTCGAGGGTGAGCGCGATCCCAGCGCGCGTCGCGGGCAGGTGTCGGAGCGCGCCGACGGCGAGCGCGAAGGGGGCGATCGTCCCGGCGAGCACCGTCCACACGACGAGCGCCCACACGGGGATCGCTCGAGCGGGGAACGGCTCCCCGAGCGGCGCGCTGCGGACGAGCTCCCCGAAGGGGAACGACCACCACGGCTGCACGATCGCCCACGTGAGCGACGCGAAGAGGAGCGCGAGGGTGAGGACGGCAAGGGGGCTCCGCCGTTGGACGGCTCGCTCGCCTGCGAGGAGGTAGACGGCGAGCGCGACTGCCGCTCCCATGCCAGCGAGGACGCCGACGGTGTCGAGGCTCCACCCGAGCCAGAGCTCCGAGACGAGCGCGAGCCCGACGAGCGTGAGGCTGAGCGCGCCCCAGACGCGCGGGCGCACCCGCTCGTGCCAGACGAGGCGCGCCCAGAGCGCGACGAGGACGATGCCGGAGAACTGGAGCAGGAGGGCGATCCCGATCGGGAGCCGCTCGATGGAGACGAAGTAGAGCCACTGGACGACGGCGAAGCTCAGCATCCCGTAGAAGGCGAGGAAGGGGAGGTCGGCGAGCGAGAGCCGCAGCTCGGCGCGCGCGAGCGCTCCCATCGCGAGGCCGAGGACGAGGAAGGCGCCCGTCGTGCGGAGCTGCGTGTAGTCGAGCGGGGTGAGCGCGCTCCCGGTGAGCGCGAGCTTCGCGACGGAGCCGTTGATGGCGAAGAGCGTGGCCGCTCCGAGAGCCATGGCGGTGCCGAGGCGTGCCCGCCGGTCGCGCTCGAGCGCGCCCGGGATGGGGAGCGGGGCGTCGGCCATGGCCCGCCAGGCTAGCCGCCTACACTGTGCTCTCGCGGGGCGTAGCTCAGCCTGGTAGAGCGCTCGCTTTGGGAGCGAGAGGACGGCAGTTCAAGTCTGCCCGCCCCGACTCCCTCCGAGACGGGAGACGGAGAGGGGCCGGGCCGGCCCCTCTCCGGGAGAGCCGATCACGGGTGGGCTCAGGCTCCTGCCTCCTCCCCGCGTCCGACGACGTACGCCCAGATCGCTCCTCCGAGCACCCCT
>JAVQXS010000306.1:0-2627 GCA_033578065.1 Thermoleophilia bacterium | reverse complement strand
TCGGTGCCGCGATCGAGGAGCAGCGCGAGGCCACCGCCCGCAACCGCTCGGAGCACGAGGCCAGGGCACGGGACGCGCTCGCCGAGGCCCTCGACGAGCTCCAAGCGCAGGCGAGCGAGCGCCACCGAGCGGTCGAGGAGATGACCGAGCGTCTGCGCCAGCACGAGCAGGCGCTCGCGGAGCTCGTCGAGCGGGCGGAGAGCGACACGCGCGCCCGCCTCGAGGCGACGTTCGCCGAGCTCGAGCGCCGAGGCGTCGAGCAGCTCGAGCGCGCGACGGCACGTGAGGTCGAGCGCCTGAGCGAGGCGGGCGCGCTCGAGCTCGATAACCGGATGCGCGCCATCCGCAAGGAGGCCGCCGAGGAGCTGCGCGAGGAGCTCGATCGGGCAGCGGCGGCCTTCCTCCGGCGCGCCGACCACGTGATCGCCGAGCAGTTCCAGCAGGCCGTGGACGCAGCCGTGCGCCGCCTCGACGAGCAGGCGATCCATCTCGCCCGCGCAGCGAGCTCCCCGCGCGCTCCGACGGCAGGCTGAGCCCGCCCCGACGCCAAGGAGGCGCGCCGAGCGCGCCCCGCAGCTCGGCGACGCCAACATCTCGACGGAGGGAACGTCTCATGGAGGACGAATCCACGCGCATGGCCGAGACGACCGAGACCCCCCTCTGGCACGAGAGCGAGCCCGCGAAGGTCGAGAGCTGGCGCCTGCACGTCCTCCTCGAGGCCGGCTACCCGGTGCCCCTGGCGGAGCGTCTCGCGGGGAGCGACGTCGACCTCCATGTCGCGGTGGAGCTCCTGGAGCGCGGCTGCGACCCCGCCGTCGCCGCCGAGATCCTCCTCTAGCGGCTCGGGCACGCCCCGCCTGGCGGCTATACCCTGCCGGCGTGGGCAGGGTCGTGGAGCCGATCGTCTACGGCGACCGGAAGGTGTACACGGTCGCCGCCTTCAACCGCGGCGTGGCCTGGTTCCTGCGCAAGCTGCCGTCGGTGTGGGTGGAGGGCGAGCTCACGGAGCTTCGGCGGCACGAGGCCTGGGCCACCGTCTTCCTCACCCTCAAGGACCGAGAGACGGGGGCGACGCTGGGCGTCACGATGGCTCGCCGTCTCTACGACCGGCTCGAGGACGCGCTCGCCGTGGGCGAGCTCGTGCACGTCCACGGCAGAGCCGAGCTGTACGAGGCGAAGGGCGAGCTCGGACTGCGCGCGGACGCGATCGAGCGGGTCGGGATCGGCGACCACCTCGTCGCGTTGGAGCGCCTGAAGCGGAAGCTCGCGGCGGAGGGGCTCTTCGCCCTCGAGCGCAAGCGACCGCTCCCCCGTCTGCCGCGCGCGATCGGCCTCCTCACGGGCGTCGAGGCTGCCGCGAGGAGCGACCTCGTGCGGACGATCGCCGATCGCTTCCCCGCAGCGAAGCTCGTCGTCTGCGAGACGCGCGTCCAGGGAGCCCGAGCCCCCGAGCGCATCGTCTCCGCGCTCGCGGCGCTCGCGAGCCACCCGGAGGTGGACGTCGTCGTGCTCGCCCGCGGCGGGGGCAGCACGGAGGATCTCCTGCCGTTCAGCGACGAGCGGGTCGTCCGTGCGGTCGCCGCCTGCCGAGTGCCCGTCGTCTCGGCCGTCGGGCACGAGCAGGACACACCACTCTGCGACCTCGCGGCGGACGTCCGCGCGGCGACTCCGACGGCGGCCGGCATGCTCGTCGTGCCCTCTGCCGACGACCTCCACGCTGCGCTCGCCGTCCGCCGCGAGCGAGCCGCCGCAGCCCTCCGCAAGATCGCCGATCGCGACCGGGAGCGAGTGGAGCGGGCGCACGAGCGGCTCGCTCGCGGCGTGCGCGCGCTGCTCGAGCGCCGCCGGGCAGCGCTCGATCGCGCAGGCGCACGTCTCCAGACGCTCTCACCGCTCGCGACGCTCGAGCGGGGCTACGCCATCGTCCGTGCGGAGGGCATCGCGCTGCGCGACGCCGCAGATGCCTCGATCGGGGCCCGCCTCGACGTCCAGCTCGCGCGGGGCGCCCTCACTGCCACGGTCGAGGAGGTGCGAACGTGACGGAGGAGCGGAGCTTCGAGGAGCTCGAGCGGGAGCTCGAGGAGGTCGTGGCGAAGCTCGAGCGTGGGGAGGTCGGCGTCGACGAGGCGATCGCGCTCTTCGAGCGCGGCGAGGCGCTCTACCGAGCGTGCGTCGAGCGCCTCCACGCAGCGGAGCTCCGGATCGAGGAGCTCACGCCGAGCGAGCCGCCGTGAGCGCGCGGGTGTTCTCCGAGGCGCATCCGCAGTCCTAAACGTCGAGCGCCCGTGGCAACGAAGGCCCGTCAGCGCTCCTCGGCCGGACGACCCGCTCGATGTCCGTGCTCTTCACGCCACCTTCGATGCGACGCGCTCTCCGGAAGCGAGCGAAGCGGAGGCGTCCTCGCGCTCGCCTGCGCCGAGCGCAGCCACCGTCGCCTCGGCTGCATGCCGCTGGGCGAGGGAGAAGAGCGCGAGAGCGAGATCGGCGATGGCGCGCCGCTGACCGGGGGCGAAGCGGACGCCGAGCTCCGTGCAGCCAGCCGCACGCGTGCTTCGCTCGACGGTGCAGCGGACGCCGGCCTCCCCGCCCGGGAGGTCGAGCCGGAGCTCCCCAGCGGCGGCGGTGAC
>JAVQXS010000305.1:0-2627 GCA_033578065.1 Thermoleophilia bacterium | reverse complement strand
CCGACTTCCTCGAGGAGACGCGAGCGATCCGCGAGGGCGACTGGCGGGTCGCTCCCGCGCCGGCCGATCTCGAGGATCGGCGCGTGGAGATCACGGGGCCGGCAGGAGACCGGAAGATGGTCATCAACGCGCTCAACTCCGGCGCCCGCGTCTACATGGCGGACTTCGAGGACGCGAACTCGCCGACCTGGGCGAACGTCCTCGGCGGCCAGCGGAACCTCACGGACGCGATCGAGCGCACGATCACCGTCGAGACGCCGGAGAAGCGGTACGCGTTGAACGACGAGGTCGCCGTGCTCCTCGTGCGGCCGCGGGGGTGGCACCTCGAGGAGCGCCACGTCGCGATCGACGGGCGACCGGTGTCGGCGAGCCTCTTCGACTTCGGCGCCTACCTCGCGCGGAACGCCGAGCGCCTCCTCGAGCGCGGGACGGGCCCGTACCTCTACCTCCCGAAGCTCGAGAGCCACCTCGAGGCCCGCCTCTGGAACGACGCCTTCCTCCTCGCGCAGGAGCGGCTCGGGCTGTCGCGGGGGACGATCAAGGCAACCGTCCTCGTGGAGACGATCCTCGCCGCCTTCGAGATGGACGAGATCCTCTACGAGCTCCGCGAGCACTCGGGGGGCCTGAACGCCGGGCGCTGGGACTACATCTTCTCCGTCATCAAGAAGTTCCGGAACCGGGAGGACTTCGTCCTCCCCGATCGCGCGCAGGTGACGATGACCGTGCCCTTCATGCGGGCGTACACGGAGCTCCTCGTGCGCACCTGCCACCGCCGGGGGGCGCACGCGATCGGCGGGATGGCCGCCTTCATCCCGAGCCGGCGCGACCCCGAGGTGAACGAGCGCGCGCTCGCGCGCGTGCGCGAGGACAAGCGACGCGAGGCCAGCGACGGCTTCGACGGCACCTGGGTCGCGCACCCGGATCTCGTCCCCGTGGCGATGGAGGAGCTCGATGCCGTCCTCGGCGAGCGTCCGAACCAGCTCGACCGGGTGCGCGAGGACGTCACCGTGGGAGCCGCCGACCTCCTCGACGTCGCCTCCACGCCAGGCGAGATCACCGAGGAGGGCCTGCGCACGAACGTCTCCGTCGGCATCCGCTACCTCGCCTCCTGGCTCTCGGGCGTCGGCGCCGCTGCGATCGACAACCTCATGGAGGACGCGGCGACGGCGGAGATCTCCCGGTCGCAGGTCTGGCAGTGGGTCCGTCATGGCCGGTTCCCCCGCCGCGCCGTCGAGCACGTCGTCGAGGACGTGGCGAGCGGGCTCCCGGATGACGTCGTCCATCGCGAGGCGCGGGCCCTCTTCGAGGCGGTGGCGCTCGCGGACGACTTCGTCGAGTTCCTCACCCTCCCGGCGTACGAGCGGCTGCTCGCGCTCGAGTAGGCGATGTCCGAAGGGACGAAGGCGGACGACATCGCGCTCGCGCTCGAGGAGGCGATCGTCTCCGGTGAGATCCCGCCGGGGAGCGTCCTCCGTCAGGAGCACCTCTCCGAGCAGTTCCGCGTCAGCCGCACGCCGGTGCGGGAGGCGCTCCGCCGGCTCGCCGCCCTCGGCCTCGTCACCTTCGAGCCGAACCGCGGCGTTCGCGTGCGCAGCCTCTCGCGGGAGGAGCTCCGCGAGGCCTTCCTCGTCCGCGCCGAGCTCGAGGGCCTCGCGACCGAGATCGCGGCCCAGAAGATGACGGAGGAGGACCTCGCCGCGCTCGAGGAGGCCGAGCTCCGCTTCCGCGAGCTCACGCGTCGCCTCGTCGAGGCGAGCCACGCAGGTCGGCAGGACCTCGAGCTCGCGCGGGCGTGGCTGCACGCGAACCACTCCTTCCACGACGTCATCTACGCGGCCGCCGAGTCGCCGCTCGTCGAGCGCCTGGCGAAGGCGGCGCGACGGACGTTCCTCGTGAAGCCCTTCTGGGCCACCGGGAGCGACCTCGACGAGCTCTTCGAGGCGAACGACCGTCAGCACCGCGCGATTCGGGAGGCGATCGCCGCGCGGAGCCCGGAGGGTGCGCGAGTCCTCGCGCGCGAGCACGTCCTCTCCTCGGGTCGGCTGCTCGAGGCGATCCTCGACAAGGTCGCAGCGCAGGCCTCCGAGCGGCCACCCGCCCGCGCGCCGAGCTACCGCCTGTAGCCCTCGACCCCGCCGACGAGCACGCGCTCGACCACGAGCTCGTCGGAGAGGACGACGAGGTCGGCGGGCCCCCTGGGCGCGAGGGAGCCACCATCGCGGAGGCCGAGGACGCGGGCGGGGACGGCGCTCGCCGCCGCGAGCGCGTCCTCGAGTGGTGCGCCGAGCGCGTGGAGGGCGCGGACGCAGTCGATGAGGGGCGCCGTGCCGCCGGCGAGCCGGCCGTCGTCGGCGAGGCCACCGGGCGCGGCGGTCGCATCGCTCACGAGGGCGATGCGACCACGAGCGACGCGCCAGGCGATCGTCGCCGCCTCGGGCGCGAGGTGGCGACCGTCGAGGACGAGCTGGCAGACGACGTCCTCCCGGACGAGCGCCGCTCCCGCGAGCCCCGGGTCGCGGTGGTGGAAGGGGCGCATCGCGTTGAAGAGGTGCGTGACCGAGCGCACGCCGAGCGCGAAGCCGGCATGCGCCTCCGCGGCGGTCGCGTCGGAGTGACCGAAGGAGACC